>PMXD01000329.1 GCA_003165895.1 Bacteroidota bacterium
TAAGTACCTATATGCTGAAGCCCTGGTTAAAGCGGATGGTAGGATTGACGAAAATCCTCTATATTATCAAAGTGTCGATGATATAAAACAGGATTTTTTTAAGAAATTAAAAAATTGGCGTTCAACTTTAAGAGCAAATTTACATGTTTATTATAAAGAGCAGCTATCCACTTCCGAACTAGATAGTCAAACTCAACGCATTTTAGATAGAATTATATTCATTAGTTATTGCCATAAAAAAAGAATAATAAATATTGATGTGCTTTCAGCAGTTTTAACAGCGGAAAGAATATCATATTATGATCAATTAAAAAAAACGTTTGCTGATTTTAATGAAAAATATAACTCCGATATTTTTGCAGAAACCAAATGTGATAGGTTTAAAATAGATAATGAAGTCATTCAACCAATCATTGAGGGTATTAACTCCATTAACTTTTCGCAGCTAGATGTGCATATTATCGGTGAGGTTTACGAAAATTATTTAGGTGAGCTTCTTCAAACTACAAAAAGTCACGTAAAAACGGATGATGCCAAAGAACGACTGAAAAGAAAGTCTCAGGGCATTTATTATACACCCGACTATATTGTAGAATATATCGTGAATAATACGATTGGAGAGTTGCTTAGCAAGTGTAAAAAAATAGAAGAAGTTGAGGCTATAAAAGTTTTAGATCCCTCATGTGGAAGCGGCTCCTTCTTAATTAAAGCCTTTGATCTGTTTTATGAGAAGTACGAAACGCTATCCGGTGGTGGACTTTTTAAAGGATTAGAAATATCAAAAAAAATACTTACGCATAACCTTTTTGGGATTGACCTAGACGAAAGGGCCGTTGAAATTGCCAAACTTAATTTGCTTTTGAAAGCGATGGAAAAGATTGGAGAAACAGTAAAAACAGGAAGAAAAATCTTACCCAATCTTTCCCTAAATATTTGCTTTGGCAACTCGCTTATTTCTGGTAAAATAGAAAATGGGGGAAATGGTAATTTATTTGGCAGCGGTTCTGACTACAAAGGAAGGTTAAATAAGCTTGTGGCCTTGAAAGAAAGATTCTATCGTGAAAATGATAATGATGAGATGTATCGAATATTACATGAGATTCAAATTCATGAAAAAGCCATCAACAATGATTTTAATGATTATCTGACCTCTCATTATTTTAGGAAGATAGATGAAATAAAACCACTTAACTACGATGTAAAATTTTGCGATGTTTTTAAGCATAATGGATTTCATTGTATTATTGGTAATCCACCTTGGGGAGCGGATTTAAGCGCCGAATCTTTAAAATATTTGAAAGATGAAAACAAAGAAATAATCGTGAGAATGATTGATACGTATATGTATTTCGTCAAAAAAAGTTTTGATCTATTGAAAGATGACGGGTATTTTGGAATGATTTTACCAGATGTTTTACTCTATCAAACTGACAATTATCGGCTTCGTGAGTTTATTCTAGCAAATGCCAAAATACGCACCATCATTAACGTTGGCAATGTCTTTGATGGCGTAATTCGCCCAACTTGTATCCTAACCTATTTAAAAGGTAAGTCTGATAAAAATGTTGTACGCATTTGCGATCTCTCGGGTTTAAAAATTGAAGGAAAGAAGAAATATCTCAAGAATGAACGACATTTTGAATTGATAAATCAAGCACAGTTTTTAACCATCCCTAATTATTCTTTTATAACTAAAAATTATAACTTATATCAATTATTAGAAAAGATTCGGCGCAAAAACCCTCGAAAATTAATAGAGTTTATTGATAGCGATGGCATTCAAAGAGGCGTAAGCCCTGATTTTAAAGATGCCTTTATTGTTACGGCAAAACAGGTTAAAGAAAATAATCTTGAAGCAAAATATATAAGGCGGGTTATAACTGGTGGAACACAAATAAAACGTTATTTTATTAACCGTAGTCCAAGTTTTCTAATATATACAAGACATGATGACGATTTTGAAAAAATCCCAAAAATCAAGAAATTCATTGATCAGTACAAATCAAAGATTACCTGTAAGGAGGTAAAAGAACATAAACATCCAATTCATGCACTTCATAGACCTCGTGAAGAAAGAATATTTACTAAAAAGGAGAAATTGCTTGGTGTAATAACCGAAGATGAAATTATTGTGGCCCTTGACGACAAAAAAACTTTTGCAACTGATGGCGTTTACCTTATGGGCGTGATCAACACGGATATTAAATATGTCATGGCAGTTTTAAATTCGAAACTTTTTCTGTTTTTGTACAGGTTGTTTTCTTTTGAGGAAGGCAGAGCCATGGCTCAGGTAAAGCCGACAATTCTAAACGAACTTCCTTTTCATCCAATTAACCTTAAAAATCCTTTTGAAAAAAAATCTCACAGTAAAATACTAAGCCTTGTGGATGAAATCACGAAGTTAAAAAGCCAGAAGAATGAAAATGAAATAGAAACATTGGCGATTTCAAAACAGATAGATGACCTGGTATATAAAATTTACGGCATCAGTGATAAGGATATTTTAACAATTGAAAAGTCCTTTGCCTCATTGACCTAACTTTAGGTTCCATGAGTTGCTTCCAACAATGATTTCGATAATCAAAACCCATCAACCGGCCCCCTCAAAAACCTCATCGCATCCTGGCACGATTGCTCCGGTATTTCCTCCATTGGAATATGGCCCACCCCCGGATAAGTAATCAATTGCGAGCCTTTAATATCGCGGTTAAATTTATGGGCCGCCTCAACAGGTATCCAACGGTCTTTTTCGCCCCACTCAATTAAAGCAGGCGTTTTTATTTGCTGTATGGCCAGGGTATCCATATGCCGCAGGTTAGCCCCCTGGGCAAAAGCAATAAATGCCGCCCGGTTGCCTTCTCTCAGCGCCAGTTTAAAATAGCGCTCGGTAACACTGTCGGTAACTTTTGAAGCATCTCCATAAACCTGCCCCATGCTTTTTGAAACAATAAAACGCGGTGTTATATAGCGCATGGTAGTGCTGAAAAATTTATTTTGTGCCAGGCCAAGCACAAAAGGCGGGTGTTTCATAGAATACCCCGCTGCATCCAGCAAAATAATTTTCTGCACCTGTTGCGGGTGATGCAGCGCATAGTTCCAGGTTATCAAACCACCCAGCGAGTTTCCCACCATATAACACTCCTTCACCCCCAGGCTATCTAAAAACCGGGCAATAAAGCTTTCGTAATAAGGAATCGTATAAACGTTATCGGTTGTTGGCCCGGTTAACCCAAACCCTGGCAGGTCCATGCGTATCACCCGGTATTGTTTCTTCATAATATCCGTCCACCATTGCCAGGTGTGCAGCGATGACGACATGCCATGTATCAGCACCACCGGGTAACCAGAACCTTCATCGCGATAATGCACCGTAGCTCCGTCCATCATCATAAATTTCGAAGGGGCGGGGGCATAAGTTGGTTTTAATTCACCTAATGGAATATCGGCATGAAACTGGGTTAACTGCAACCCGATTAAAAGCAGCAACAATCCTCCGATAATATAGAGTGTTTTTTTCATCGTGCTAATTTAGCAAGAGTTATTGCTNNAAAGGGGAAACCAAAGCCGAAATACAAATACAGGAATAGCCGCTGATGGTGTAATTGGCTGTTTTGCCCTGGTTTCCCCTTTAGGGGATGGAAGGGGCTGGCTCCCGCAGGTGAACGGAACAATCTACAATTAGAAGGACCTTACCTCCCAATAACCACCAACCTCCCCGAAAATACCTTTTGTTCCCCCTGTTGAACAGTGATGCAGTAAACCCCGGATACAAGCGCACTTGTATTCAAACTATATTTTCCGCTTCCGGCGTTCATGTTTTGAAAAAAGACGGTGCGCCCCAGCATGTCATTTACCTTCAAAGCCAGCTCACCCGTTATATTTCCATTCCATGAAAGCACCGCCACATCTTTTGCCGGGTTGGGATAAACATTAAATGCCGTTGTGCCGGCCAATGTTTTTATGCCAGTGTTAAGTGTGTCTGTAGCATATAATACGGTTACCGATGCCGTATCACTGCATCCCAAAAAGTTAGTGCCAATAACAGTATAAGTTCCGGTATCAACAGCGGCCGCAGAGCTATCGTTTAAACCCGCAGGCCAAACTACTGTAAGGCCGGTGACATTAAAATAATTATACAAACTTGCGGTAGCCTCCGGTTGAATACTATCAATCGTATCTCCCCCTAAATTCGGGTAGGTAATTTCAAATGCCCCGGCATCTCTTATTCCTTGTGCAGCTATTCCTTCGGCATCGGTGGCAGTAGCGCCCGCACAACTGGCATGGTTTTGGGCAACACTTCCGCACAAAATGGGCAGCACAGGTACACAACCGGAATAATAACCAAAGGTGCCCAGTTGAGGGTCGGTACCGGTTATGTCAGTACCGGTTGTTTTAAAAGAATCCGCAGCAGCCACATCCTGCAAAATATTGCAACCGCCGGAGGTAACGTCGGCATAAAGGTCTATACCGGCCAGGTAAGTACCGGAGGTATTACCGATGGTATTGCCCCAAACAATATTATTACCAATTACAAAACCGCCCGTAACGGAATAGCTGAATAAACCACCGCCGCCGATACCAGCATAATTACCGGTAATGGTGCAATTGGTTATATTAAAACTGCCATTTAAAGCCCCACCGTACGAGGCAGAGTAGTTTCCGGTAAAAGTACAGTTAGATAAATTTCCATTACCCGAAACCAGTACCCCTGCACCTGCGTTGAAACTGTTGGCCGGAGCAATACATGTATTACTATCAAAGCTACAATTGGAAGCCCAAAGACGCGGCGAGTAAGCCACCCCGCTGGTACCGGCAGTAGCTGAATCGCTTATATTACTATTGCCGTAAAAGAAGCAGTAATTCATGTAAAGATAACCAGCCGAAACAGCCCCGGCCTTTCCGGAGCCACTTGTTTTGCAATTAAAAATATTCAGGTAGTTAAGTGTTAATGGCTTTGACCCTGTGGCATAAAATGCAGGATGATTAAAACTAAGCGAATCACCATCAATAGTTGGGTTTTGGCAAGGCAACCCGGTAATTACCAGGCTATCTGTAATAGTTGGCAGGGCACTGGCCAAATGAACAGTATCGTTAATCCCAAGGCTTAACAAAATAGTATCAAGCCCAATGTGGCTGTTGGCACTATCTATCATAACGCGAAGGGAACCTGCGCCAGTATCGCTTGCTGTTGTTACATAATAGGTATTGGCTTTGATGCCACACGAAATGAAGAATAAAGCAATGGAGAGAAGTATAGTTTTGAGCATAAACATGGGTTGCAGTTGGTGTTATAATTTTACTTACCAAAAATACTTTTATTAACGATTAGAGTGCTATGACTGCTAAAATTGTAAAAGGATTGATGAGAAGGGAAAATTTTTTGGGGCCGACAGTGGCTGTTTTCAAGGCAAATGACATTACTCTAACCCATCAATCAAAGAAAGTACGTCGTTATCGTCAATATCTGCCTGCTCCGATTTGTCGTAAATAGAAAGAAGGAAACCCTTTGCTCCTTTAAAATGGATGTGAGAAATTATCCTGGCACCACCGGATTTGCCTTTTCCTTTGGAAGCAATTGCAACTCTTATCTTAAAACAATTGTTACCTATTGAAACGCCTTGATTTGGTTCCAATTCTAACAAATCAATCAAATTGTCAATCTCCGAGCGCAAAGAAGGAAACTTCTTAATCAGTCTCTTTGCCTGCTTTTTAAAATAAGAGGTTACTTCAACTTTATAGGTCATCCAAAAAATCCTTGGCTGATTGCAGTTTTACTTTACCACGTTTTGCCTGCTTTACTTCTTCTATAGCGCCACTCAATTCTTCCAGAAATTTTGCCTTGGCCGGCGATATTGTCTTTGCTTTCACAAAACGGAACTGATGCAAAACCTCCAGCACAAAGTCGGCCTTATTATCATTAATGTCTAATAATACTTTCATAGTTACAAATATAGAAAGAAAGATCTTACCCAAGCAAAGATGTCTACCGCTGTTTCAAAAAAGTATAATCGGACACCAGGTTGCCTTGCTCGCCGGTAGTATATTGGCTGATAAGGAAATAACCTTTCCGTTTAAGGCCGTTTATAATCTGGTTAACTTTTTTCAGGTTCTCCAATTCGTTCTTTTCAGTATATGGAAGAATAGGAATGTCCTCGGTAGTACTGTCTTCATAAACAATAAAAATACGGGCAGCAAGATAGCCCGAACCCATACTAACTCCCCTGTTGCAATCAAAAACCCGCATGGTAGCATAGCCGCCCTTATCCTGCGCCTCTGAAAGTTGGATGAATAATAAGAAAGCGGCAAACAAAAAAATACCCTTCATACGATTCATAAAATTCGTTTTATACAGTTTCAACTATGCTGCTTTATTGGCCCGGTCAACACTTACCTTTCCTTTATTAACACGTTCAACACGGCTATAAAGGCTGTAGCGCTCATCAAACAAAAACTGCAACAGCAATTTACTCCAGCTGGTGTGATATTTCAAATTATCATAAAACTCAGGCGCCATGGCCTTTAATTTTGGCAGGTTGTTCCATGGAATAGCCGGAAAATCGTGGTGCTCGTTGTGGTAACCTACATTTAGGGCAACAATATTTACCGGGCCATAGTAGCTGGCCGTTTCCTGGTCCATATCGTAGGTATAATGTTCCTGCACCCACCTTGCGCCCACCGGGTGCAGGCCAATTGAAAAGAAGAATGAAAAAACAAGGTACACCAATCCGGCCCAACCACAGAAGTAAACAATGGCAGTATCGAAAACAATAGCAAAAAACAGGTTCAAAAAAGTCCATTTGCTAAAAAGGGTAATAGCCTTTAAACGAGGTGGACGTGTGATCTGGAAAACCGGGAAGAATAGTAGCCAGAAAGCTTTGCCATACCATTTATTACCAATAAACCTGGCCTCCCAATGGCCTGCAATGTCGGCATCATAATCATAGTCTCCTTGGTGTGCGTGGTGTTTCAGGTGGTACACGTTAAAGCCCATAGCGCCGGGCACCAGGTTAGGCAGGTCGGCAATCATAGCCACAAACCGGTTCCATACTTTGCTTGTAAAAACCAGGTTGTGCGTTGCATCATGTATAATAACATACATGCAGTGATTGCAGAAGGCGCCCACACAATAAGCTACTATCAAACTAACATACCAGTAATGAAAACCCAGTTTGCCCATGCCATAAGCAATAGAAACCTGTAGGGTTAAAACAAATACCATAATAAGGGCAGTATATGGATTCCGGCCAATCAATTGTCGTACTTCCGGGTGCGCTTTCATAATGGCGCGGGTGCGTTCAGGGTGCGGCTGGTCAAACTCAGCCCTATGAAAATCTTGTTGCATCATGCCGCAAATATAAGATTAGAATGGGCTTGGTGTTATTTGAGCTTGTTAAGTAACGTAAACGCATGGTAATCAACATACTTATCTTAGTCATTTAGCACAAAAGAGCCGCACAGGAATTTCTCCTTTGCGGCTCTTTGCATTGTATTCTCTTTGCGAGCTTTGCGTGAAACTGTATTTATTAATACGCCAAATTCGGCCCCAACCATTTCTCCATTTCAGCTAACGTAAAACCTTTAGCTTTAGCCAGATTTTCAACCTGGTCTTTCTGCACCTTACCCACACCAAAATATTTAACCACCGGGTTAGCAAAATACCACCCACTTACCGATGATGCCGGATACATAGCATTAGATTCTGTAAGTTGAATGCCAGTATTTTTTTCAACATCCAGCAATTTCCATATTAAAGGCTTTTCGGTATGGTCCGGGCATGCAGGATAACCCGGCGCAGGGCGAATACCCTGGTATTTTTCAGCCACCAATTCTTCGTTCGAAAGATTTTCATCCGGCACATAAGCCCACAACTCCTTACGCACACGCTGATGCAGGCGTTCGGCAAAAGCCTCTGCCAATCTATCAGCCAGGGCTTTTAGCATAATACTATTGTAATCGTCCAGGTCTTTTTCAAACTCGGCCAGCTTCTTTTCAATACCCAGGCCACTGGTTACTGCAAAGGCACCAAAGTAATCAGTTGGCTTACCATTTTCACCGGGTTTAATAAAATCAGCCAGGCAATAATTAGGCTGAGAGTTGTTTGGTTTTTTCGTTTGCTGGCGCATTTGATGGAACGTGGTTATCACATGGCCCTTATCATCAAACACTTCAATAAATTCATCCTTCGCGCCGGCTGGAAATATTCCAATCACACCTTTAGCCGTCATCCACTTACCGGCAATAGCCTTTTTTAAAAGGGCGTTTGCATCATCAAATAGTTTGCGCGCTTCCACACCATATTTTTCGCTCTCAAAAATACGGGGATAAGTTCCACTCATTTCCCAGGTACTAAAAAACGGGCTCCAGTCAATATAAGCAGCCAGTTCCTCCAACGGGTAATCTTCAAACACTTTTATACCGGTAAACTTAGGCTTCACTATGGCAACCTTAGCCCAATCAACCTTGTATTTGTTTTTGCGGGCCTCTTCTAAAGTTATATACTCCACATCGCTTTTGCGGTTAGCATGTATTTCGCGCATTGCCACATACTCCGCTTTTACCTGTGCAGCAAAAGCGCCGTTATTATCTTTGCTTAATAAACTGCTGGCAACAGTCACCGCCTTTGAGGCATCCAATACATGAACGACAGTACCGCTATATTTCGGCTCTACCTTTACCGCAGTGTGCAGCTTAGAAGTAGTTGCGCCACCAATCAATAACGGTTGTTTCATACCGGTGCGTTCCATCTCCTTAGCCACATGCACCATTTCATCCAGCGATGGAGTAATCAGTCCACTCAAACCAATAATATCTGCATTCTCCTCGCGCGCACGTTCCAGTATTTTATCGGCAGGCACCATCACGCCCATGTCTACAATTTCGTAATTGTTACAAGCAAGTACCACGCCTACTATATTCTTGCCAATATCATGCACATCACCTTTAACTGTAGCCAATAAAATCTTGCCGTTGTTCTTACTCGTATTGCCGCTACGCTTTTTTTCTTCTTCCAGATAAGGCAAAAGATAAGCAACCGCCTTTTTCATTACACGCGCGCTTTTTACCACCTGTGGCAAAAACATTTTTCCGCTGCCAAACAGGTCTCCAACTATATTCATCCCAGCCATCAGGGGGCCTTCAATAATTTCCAGAGGTTTATTGTATTTCTGCCTCGCTTCTTCCGTGTCTGCATCAATAAACTCAACTATTCCCTTTACAAGGGCATGAGCAAGACGCGTCTCTACAGTTCCTTTGCGCCATTCTTCATCTATTACTTCCGCTTTATCCTTCTTCTTTACAGTTTCAGCAAAAGCAAGTAAGCGCTCGGTAGCATCTTCCCTCCGGTCCAGCAACACGTCTTCAACTCTCTCCAGCAAGTCCTTCGGAATATCATCATACACTTCAAGCATGGCCGGGTTTACAATACCCATATCCATACCGTTCTTAATGGCGTGATATAAGAACGCCGAATGCATAGCCTCGCGCACGGCATTGTTACCCCGGAACGAGAACGAGACATTACTTACCCCACCGCTGATATGTGCGTATGGCAAATTCTCCTTAATCCATTTGGTGGCCCTGAAAAAGTCAATCGCATTTTGCCGGTGCTCATCCATGCCGGTAGCTACCGGAAAAATATTCGGGTCAAAAATGATATCCTCTGCCGGAAAGCCAACTTTTTCAGTCAGCAACTTATAGCTACGTTCACAAATCTCAATCCTTCTTTCATAAGAATCTGCCTGGCCTTTCTCATCAAATGCCATTACAATTACGGCAGCTCCGTACCGGTTAATTAACCGGGCCTGTTTCAAAAATTCTTCTTCCCCGCCTTTCAGCGATATAGAGTTTACAATACCCTTGCCTTGTAAACATTTAAGCCCCGCTTCTATAATATGAAACTTCGAGCTGTCAATCATTACCGGCACTTTGGCAATATCCGGTTCCGCGGCAGTTAGGTTCAGAAACTTCTTCATCGCTTCCTCTCCGTCCAACATGCCTTCATCCATATTTATGTCAATCACCTGCGCACCGCCTTCCACCTGGTCGGCAGCAACTGTCAGGGCCTCTTCATATTTATCTTCTTTTATCAGCTTTAAAAATTTGGCCGACCCTGTAACATTGGTCCGCTCGCCCACATTCATAAAGTTAGCTTCGGCAGTTAAGGTTACCGGCTCTAAACCGCTTAGCTGCATAAACGGGAACCGTTTCGGCTTTACCCTTGGTTTATATTTTGCGGCCTTCTCAGCAAATACTCTGATATGGTCGGGCGTAGTACCACAACAGCCACCTACTATATTCACAAAACCACTTTTGCAAAAATCTTCTATGTCTTCGCCCATCATAGCCGGTGTTTCATCATAACCGCCAAAGGCATTCGGTAAACCGGCATTGGGATACACACTTACCCAGGTGCTGGCCACATTCGATATAGTTTCAAGGTAAGGCCTCATATCTTTGGCCCCCAAAGCGCAATTCAATCCCACCGAAAGCAGGTTGGCATGTTTAACCGAAATCCAGAAAGCCTCGGTAGTTTGTCCGCTCAAAGTTCTTCCACTGGCATCCGTAATAGTACCTGAAACTGAAACCGGCAAATTAGTGCCCTTTTCCTCCTGCACTTTCATAATGGCAAAAAGAGCGGCCTTGCAATTCAGGGTATCAAAAACAGTTTCTACCAGCAACCAGTCAACACCGCCATCAATTAAACCATGTGCCTGTTCAGAGTAAGCATCAACCAGTTGGTCGAAATTAATACCCCTGAAACCAGGGTTATTTACATCAGGCGAAATAGAAGCAGTGCGGTTGGTCGGGCCAAAGGCTCCTGCAACATAGCGGGGCTTACCGGGGTTCTTCTTTGTAAATTCATCTGCAACCTCTTTGGCTATTTTGGCCGATTCTAAATTCAACTCGTAGGCCAGTTTATCCAGGTTATAGTCGTGTTGTGCTATCCAGGTTGACGAGAATGTATTGGTTTCAATAATATCTGCACCCGCCTCCAAGTATTGCGCATGAATTTCCTTGATTATCTGAGGCTGGGTGATAGAAAGCAAATCATTATTCCCGCGTAAATCATGCGAGTGGTCTTTAAACCGCTCTGCCCTGAAATGGTCTTCAGTCAATTCATAGCGCTGTATCATCGTGCCCATAGCACCATCTAAAACAAGAATCCGTTTTTCAATTTGTTCGGCTAAGGTTGGTTTCGTACTACTCATGCATATAAGGTTTAAACTTATTCTTAACGCATGCTTTCAAGAAGGATGATTTGTTCAGACGAGGAATATTATTCATCGTTATCTAAACAGGAATTGGCACCTTCTGTATTCAATCCCGCATAGTTGCGGGGTGAACCAGGGTTGTCAAGACTTCACAGGGCCTGTCCCTCCGTCTTTCTTGATAGCATGAATCAAAGAACGAGGCAAATATAATGGATTGGGGGGAAATAAGCAAAAAAGGGTGTTGCTTCAGGTGCAAACCATATCACATTTCCAACAGCCGCCCCTTCCGTCCCCTAAAGGGGAAACCAAAGCCGAATACAAATACATTGACTGTCGTTGAAGCTGCATTTGGCTGTTTTGTCCTGGGTTCCCCTTTAGGGGACGGAAGGGGCGAGACCGGTGCAAATAAAAGTGAGTTCTTATGTTAGCGATAATTTAATTCTCGCCTGTTGCTTTGGTAGGTTTATCAGTTCAGTAAGCCATATTTCTTTTTGATTTTGCCCTTTACTGTGTTCCATGAAACAGCAGATTTAGGGTTTTTCTTATACTCAACCCAACGCTCCTCAACCATTTGGATCTCCTCATCGGTTAACTCGTCCTCATCAGAGATTTCAACACTTTCAACAAAATTTACTGATTTAAGCAAATTCGTTAACAGCTCTATATTTTTATCGTCTTTGTAGTGTGATGGTGATAGATTTCATAACCAAGTTTTCTTACTCCAAATATAATCAAAGCGGGAAGAACTTCGCCTTGCCGATATAATTTCAAAGCATATTTTTCAAAGCCTTTGCGGAGGCATAAGCGCGTAAACTTCAAATAAAACCGCTATCATTATAACTTTTATACTACTTAGCCGTTAGATTTGCCAACCATGAACGTTACCGACCATTTAAAAAATGCAACCAATACTTTGTTTAGTATTGAGGTATTGCCACCGCAAAAAGGAAAAACCATTGATGACCTTTTAAGGGTAATTGAGCCTTTAATGGAGTTTAAGCCTCCTTTTATTGACGTTACTTATCACCGCGAGGAGATTATTTACAAAAAGCGGCCCGATGGTTTAATGGAAGAAGTGCCTTTGCGCCGCAGACCGGGTACCGTAGGTATTTGCGCCGCCATAAAAGGAAGGTTTAATGTTGACACTGTTCCCCATTTGGTGTGTGGTGGCTTTACACCTGAAGAAACTGAAGATGCACTTTTTACCCTGCACTACCTGGGTATTAATAACGTGCTGCTGCTGCAGGGCGATTCAGATAAAAACCAGAAATCAGGGCCCGGAAAATATGGCGCTTACAAATACGCCAGCGACCTGGTAAGCCAGGTTTCAAAAATGAACAAAGGCAATTTTTTGCATGAAGAAACTGTAAACGAACTGAAAACCAATTTCTGCATAGGCGTTGCCGGTTATCCTGAAAAACATTTTGAAGCGCCCAACCTGAGTATAGACCTGAAATGGCTAAAACACAAGGTAGATTGCGGCGCCGATTATATTGTTACCCAAATGTTTTTTGACAATAAGAAGTTTTTTGATTTTGTTGACCGTTGCCGCAAGGCAGGTATTAATGTGCCTATCATTCCCGGCATTAAACCATTAGCTACCAAAGGCCAGCTAACTGTACTGCCCCGCATGTTCCATATTGACATACCTGATGACTTGGCCGATGCCGTTGATGCCTGCAAAGACGAAAAAGCAGTGAAGAAAATAGGTATTGAGTGGGCTATTCAGCAAAGCAAAGAATTAAAGGCGGCTAAGGTGCCTTGCCTGCATTACTACACTATGAGCCGGAGTGAGGCTACAATTGAGATTGCTAAGGCGGTGTTTTAGCCCCTCTAAATCTCCCCGAAGGGGAGACTTTTAATTAAGTGATAATAAGATCAATTAGCGTGGATCCTAAAGCTAATAAATACAATACCGTTTTTTTTAAAGCTGCACATCTACACAGTTACATGCATAAAAAGGAAATCCTCACGAGCGATTTATGCGGCTGTTTTTTTTGTGGCCGAACTTTTTTACCTACTGAAATTGAAGATTGGATTGAAGAAAATGGAACTAAGAAAGAAACTGCAATTTGTCCTAAGTGCGGCGTAGATGCGGTTCTAAGTTCTAAATTTCCTATTTCTGATCCGGAATTTATGGAGGAGATGCACGCTCACTGGTTTAACGACTAACCCTGCATTAAAGTCTCCCCTTCGGGGCATAGGCGTTAAGTTAAG
>PMXD01000275.1 GCA_003165895.1 Bacteroidota bacterium
AAGAAGAACTGCTGACCATCACAAGGCAGTAAGGGATCGGCGTCTCGCGCGGCCTTGGAAATAATAAATGAATCCTCCTCCATAATTCCACGCGATTTGTAACAGTTGAATAACTGGCCGGTCATTACATCAAAATAAGAAACGCGCTGGAAAGTGTTGTTCGGCGCATTGATTTGTATGGCAACATCTGAAGTGGTTCCCGGTCCGTAATGAGTACCAATTTGCTGCCCCGATAAAACATTTGACCCGATAGAAAGGGGGATTGTAATGTTTACATGAAATAAGGTAACGTTAAAAGCGGGCATCCCTGAGGGCATTATCCAAATCTGAGTTCCCCATATCGAATCCGGAAACATATTAATTATAGTACCATTTACCGGGGCATATATTTTTACCGAAGCCCAATCTACATCATACCTGGGTTTAAAATAGTGCTTCATACTCCGGCATGATTCATAGGAGTCAGAATAATCGTGTCCCACTCCCGATCTATAACGCGATATACTGTCTATTTTATCCAATTCAATGTAGTTATTAACTATAAATTTGGGAAGACCGTATACAAAAGAATTGTAGGGGTTATCTCCGGCATGAGGATAATTACGGTTATAAGGCACAGTATCAATAAAAGTCCGGCAAGCATTTGCTGTACTTATTCCCGGTACGATTATATTCGTATTCCCCAAAAACAAAGTATCTCCGGTAATTGATATGATAGTTGGCAAACTTTGGGCATAGTTGCTGTTTGTAGCATACAATGAATAGGGTACACTGACAAGCTGCGAAGTCCCCATCAGCATATAATTACTTCCACCGGTTATGTCAGTTTCCACTTTCAACCATTTACTGTTTACCCCCCAGTTAATAGTTGAAAAATTCCCCGAAACTAAATTACCATTTCCAATATTTACATTAAACAATCCAAACTGGTTGGTAGTTGTATTGAAAGTTTCTGAATAAAGTGAGTTACCTGATGCGCTGCTGTCAAGAATGCTGAAACGAAGGGCAATGGCATGATTTGCAATTGGGTTACCCGTATTATCGCGTGCTATAGCCTGGTAGTTAAATGCCTGCGGCGATGGTGGCCCCTGAGCATTTAACCCTAACAAAAGCAATAGAAAAAAAATAACAGGAAGTATAACAGGTTTCATATAAACTCATTTAACCACTTCAGGCTCTATAATCCCCCCTCACATTAACCAGGTAAAACTAATAACAAATTAAAGAAAAAATAACGGTACAAAAGGGTTGCCCGGCATCTGCCGGTAAATTTTACTAAATCAAACAGTAGCACCTTAAATACAGTATGGTCCGGAATTACAGTATTTTCAATGTACCTCTTTGATTATTTGGGCTATTTAGGATTATTATTTTGCATTTCACCGTATTTTCGCAAGGCCACAATTTTGTCTGCTTGTCCCATTTTGGCATAACACTCACCTAATGCGTTAATCACAATTTGGTTTCGATAGCCCAATTGAAGGACCCGCTCCAGATCATTTTCAGCCGAAGGTGTATTGCCTTTCAGTTTATTAAACATTCCTCTGTTAAGATAACCGTGAAAGTCGCCCGGGGCATAAGCAAGTAAGGTGTCGTTTATGCCAAAAGCCTTGGCTGAATCGCCTGAAAAAAACAGGCTTTGGGCATAAAAAAACAGATTAAAAGTATCGGCCGGAATTTCTTTATATACTTTTTCAAATAATTTGTTGGCACTTTTATAATCGCCATGAATGCTGTACAACTTGGCCAGTTGAAAGTTAACTGGCGTTAAGGACGTATCAAGCTTATGCGCAGTTTTAAAGCAAACAAAGGCCGAATCATTATTATGCTCATCGTATTCATAAATCATCCCCAATTTGTAATACGGCTGCGAATAACCTGGGCTCACCGACAACGACTGCCGGTAATACTTTTTAGCAAGCGCAATATCCCCTGTCCCCGAACTACCGTCTGCCTCGCCGGTTTCCTGCAGCAATGAGGCATAAAAAAAGTTGGCAAGTGTTGAATTCTCCAAATGTGTTATATCTGCCGAAAGCAGGGTTAAAGTATCTTTCCACTGAAAATTTCTTTGAACCGTAATCCATGAAAAAGATGCAAAAAACAACAACCCGGTAAAAAGAACAACTTTTTGAGTAAAGCTTCCTCCTCCCCTATTCGTCTTACCAAACCCTGCCCACGAAAAAACGATAACCACAACAGCAGCCAAAAGCCATAAACCGGGAAAGAAAAATGCCCGCTCAGAAACAATACCGGTATAAATAACCGCCAGGTTGCTGTAAGGGAAAATACACATGAAATACGAAACAAGAAAAAAACCGGCAGCGTTCTTCTTTAACAGCAATCTGATTCCATACCACAATAGAACCACATGAATTATTACTGAAAAAAATGAAACCGGTTCGCCGAAGGAAATTAAAGGGATAGTATTGTAACCATAATAAAAGCTAAGCGGGTAAGGGAAAAACAGCATTTTGAAATAAAACATCAGGGTGGCCATGGCAGTGCCAAGCTTTATTGAAATATCGTGTGTTAAAACAAGTGGATTTTCCAGGTCATAAAACTGTCGCTTTACAAAATACCACATCAACCCGAAATAGCATACCGCTAAAACGATCATTATAGCGCTGAATATCCAGTAGTTTCGTTTTGTTTTTGCCGTCCGGTTGTAAAAAGCCAGCAATAAAAACACCCCAATCATGGGAATAACCGTAACTTTTGAAATAACGGCTAAAACAAAAAGAGAAAGCGCCGTAAAAGCAAGCTTTAGGTTGTTCTGGCCCTCTAAAAACCGGTGTGCATACAATAACGAGAGCATACCAAACAAGAGGCTGAGAATCTCCTCCCTGTTTTTGATTGACGAAACCACTTCGGTATGCATGGGATGAACCACGAAAAAGGCACATATGACAAGTGGCAAAACCGGATGTAACCGGTCAAGTGAAAAAACCTCCGTCAAAACCCTAAATATAAGGCACACGCATATTATAAAAAATATAATACTAAACAAATGGCTTACATGCGGGTTGCCGTGAAAGGCCTGATTTTCGATGGCGTATGTTATAGCAGCCATCGGCCTGTAATCGCCGCTTTTGCCAGCCCACGATGCATAAGGATGAGTTAAAATATCCGGAATGCCGGCTAATCCCTTCTGAACGTAATTGTTATTTGTAACATTCAAATCATCATCCAGCGAATAGCCATTGAAAATGGTGTTGCCGTAGCACATAAAGCACAGCAATGCTATAATCAGGTACGATTTTCTGTCATTCAGATCGTACCAGCTTTGTTTTAGTTCTTTTTTATTATCCGGCTTATAATTTTTTTTCTGCATGCGTAATAGGTTTACAGGTTCCGTTAAGGCGGTTCTGTTAAATACTTTCTATATCAGATAAAGCGCTTTTGGTAAGGTCAGGAAGATGATCAACAAAACTCATTTCATATCCCCCGTTCAGTTTTTCAGGTTGTATACCTAACTTACGGATAGAAGACATTACAAAGCCGATATCTCTTACAACAGCACACGCCTCTATCCCGGTTGTAAGATTTAAATTGTGACACCGGCCCAATAACTCCGATAGTAATATACTTAAATCATCAAGACTCTCCCTTTCGTTTATCTCAGGCAGAGTTCTCATGATTGCATTTACATTCAACGGGTCAGCTAATTCAATTTCCTGGTGCACGGTCAGTTTTTGGTCATTATCCTCTTAACCTCGAAATTTATTGATTTTTCTTTAGGTTTTGTTCAAATGCGTTTATTTGGTAGTGGGTAAGTTTGAATTTTAGACATACAATTTAAATTAATTGAGCTTTATGGTAAAAATTCAAACTGAAACACTATTAAAAAATCAATGTAAATAGCCTATCTTTACAACGTGTTACAAGCAGATTCGAAAATAGGAGACCACTTTCTTATAGTTTATAAACACCCAGAACGCTTTGGGGAAAATAGTGATTTGTACGAACGAGTAGAAAACATTATTGACATTTTCCGTTCGCGTTTACCCACCAAGGGAATTGATTATACTATCACAAGCCTACGGGATGAATTATGGGAATTAAGATGGGATTTTTTAGCCAGACAAGATAATTTTAAGGAGCTTTTCGTATCGATACATGAATCCGCTGTTAAGGAGATTATTGACCATCGGTATAATTTTAGCAGGTTAGCAACGGTTCAATCTAATGCACTTCAATTATATGCAACAATCCTTTTATCAATTACGGAACTTTTGCCCGGGGATATAGAAATTCCAGTCACAACAATTTCTGAACTACGAGGTGCCTATAGTAGCTTAAAAATACTGCAACAAATCGTGCCAAACGAAACAGAAAGTCTACTCAATTGGATTGAATCTTCGTTAGATTTTGAGTGCTGTCTAATAATAGTTTCGCTTGCCCTATCAAAGGAATTAGTATTTGATAATAACAATCTTGATGAACTTGCTTTAAAGTTAAAGGATACTATAACTAAATATGCATTTTACACTGCCATATTGCATTATTGGACTCCTGGAGATGAGGATGAATCCCAATATGCCCGGAACGTCAAAATATTATTGGCAAACCATGAATTAGAAAATGGAATTGTGAACACATATAATATTGACGATTTTCGCAACTTGATGTCCTAAGATATGCTTATAGAGCCATCTTCACAATTTCGAAATGATTTCCAAAAACTTAGAAAGGAAGATGTCAAAGCGACGTTCAAAGTAATGGAGTTGATTTTTGATGCCATGGATGCCATGGAAAAATATGCAAATCCTTTGTATGGTAGAGGACGTCCAGAGCCGCTCAAAGCTAATTTGGCTGGATGTTATTCAAGAGAAATTACCGAAAAGCACAGGTTGATTTACAAGTATAATGAAGACAACAGCATCATCCAAATCCTCTCATGCTATGGGCATTACGACGATTAGTTTAAGGTGAGATAGTTTAATAAAAATACAAAGTCAAACTGACCCATTACCGTTTATTTCAGTTGCGTCCGCCCTTTTTTCTCTAAATTTGTTATTTCCCGAGGTATCATAATAAACAGACAATTTTACAATATCCCAAAGATTTTTTGCCCAAAAGAATCCGGCCCACCAACTCTAAAGTGTTTATGGAAGGTGGTAGAAAACATAAGCTGAACATGAAGCCACGAAAAATTTTTGACCTGGCAAGCTCAAAAAACAATCTCTTACAACATGGTTTATTACCTGTTTCCGAATCCGGCATACTGCAATTAAGCCAAAGCCCTGTTCAAAAAGCTATCTATAACATCTCAAATTATTTGCTTCTTCAGAAGGTTTGCCGGGGTGATATTATTATTACTATCACCACCGGCTGCAAAGAATGGAATTGGGTAGACTTAGCAGTTATGAATATCGGTGCCATTCATGTAACCCTGTCCCCAACAATTACTGTTGCTCAACTGAATAATATTTTAACTGAAACCGCGCCTGTCCTGATGTTTGTTCAGTCAGGTTTTGTTATTCCGATACTTGAATCCTGTTCATATTATCAATCACATCATATTCCCGTAGTTTTTTTAAAGCCATCAGAAAATACCGCCGGTTTAAAACTTTCATCTATTGTTGATGAGAATTTAAGTAACCACCAAATAGAATGTATCGAAAATTTAAAAGCCGGCATAGGAGATAACGATATAGCGTTGATTTCATATACATCCGGAACAAGCGATAACCTGAAGGGCGTTCAACATTCGCACCGAAGCGTTATGGACCAGGTAGAAGTCATTTCTGAACTTTACAATTTTGATGAGGTAAAATGTGCATTCAGTTTTTTACCGGTCAATTATATGTATGAACGGCTGTTCAACTACATATATCAGTTTGTAAATATTCCGATAGTATACGCCGACAATAATTTAAGCCTCCTGCAAAATCTGGTTGCATCAAAAGCAGGATGTTGCGCAATGGTGCCCGAAACCCTTCAGCTTTTGCTTAATACACCTTGGGAGGTAGAGGCGCTCACTTCCACCCTGCGCTTCTTTTTTTGCGGAGGCGCTCCGTTAAATAGCGCCATAGTTGATACTTATGCCGCCCTGGGTATCAAAATATTTGAACACTACGGCTCTACAGAAACCCTGATAGTTTCACTAAATTCACATCGCTTCTTTCGTGCAGGCACCCCGGGCAAGTTGATTTTTCCTGAGAGATGTAAAACAGGTAGCGATGGCACGCTTTATTATAAATCAACTTTTTCGGGATATTTCAATAATGCGGGCCTGAACCACCGGAAAATTGATCCGGAAGGGTTTTATGAAACCGGTGATATTGCAGAAGTGGACAAAGATGGGTTCTTAACTGTTAAAGGAAGGAATTCTGAAATGTTTAAAACCAACTCAGGAGTATTTATCAATCCTGAGGATATTGAAAAAAAAATTGCCTTGTTTTGCAAAGCCAGCTTTATAGTGGTTTATCGTAACAATAATCTTAAACCATCGGCCATTATTGTACCTGAACCGGGTATAGAAGACACTGTTATTACTAATGCGGTCACAACATATAACCTGAGTGCTAAAACAGATTATGTGATCGAAAAAATTAAAATAGTACGCGATCAATGGAGTGAATTAACCGGAGAATTAACCGGGACGCGAAAAATAAAGCGCTCATTTGTTATTAAAAAATATGGTTTAGATGAATAGAGATGCTGTCAACCTGAAATCCCTTATAGAAGCTCTTTCATCTGACTTTGATACTTTGAAAAACCGAAATATCAAAAATGACAACAGCCTTGAATCGCTGTTGGAATGGAGTTCGTTGAATGCACTGCTGATTACTGTCAGGATAAAACAGAATTTCGGTGTGGAGTTGTTACCGGGCGAACTTCGTGCCAACGGAACATTCGGGGAACTGATTTCATTAATCAAAAGTAAACTTTAACCATCATTGATATCTATTATTGTTCCCTGTTTTAACCAGGAAGTTATTCTTGGCAATTATTCTGATAACATGGTTCATCTTATAAACGCTCAGGACCGGTCGGTAGCGTTCGTTTTTGTTGATGATGGAAGCAGCGATAATACAATCGGACAACTGCAAAAAATATCTCAATCAGTGAATGCAAAATTTACAATTGTAAGACTACAGGGAAATTACGGCCAACATAATGCAACCATGGCCGGATTGTCAAATGCCCAGGGAGATATTCTGGTTACTATTGACCTCGATAAGCTTTTAGCCGGTACCTTAAAGCAATTATTACGTGTTATTCAAAATAATGCCGGGCTACCCGAAGTTACTTATGGTATTAACACGCATAAAAATCAATCCCTCTTTCGCAGTATGGTTGGCCAGGTTTTTGCCCTGTCATTCAGAATTCTGTTCCCGAGGGTAAAATATGTATCCTCCACCAGGATAATAACCCTGCCACTGGCAACCAGGATATTATCAGATCCGCATAACTTTGTTATTATCGATGCTATTATTAATGCGAAGGCTAAGAGTTTCGGCACATTTTCGTATGAGGCAGCGGACCTTAACGCCCCCTCCGTATATAAATTATCAAAGCTGATCAAACTCGCTCAGGGGCTATATATCATCTACCGCCCAATGTTACTGTTGCTGCTTTTTATTGCATTGGCAATTATTGCAGGCATGCTGATAAATTCCGGATATATTTTAGCTGCGGCATTTGTCGCAGTTTTGCTGATATTATTCGCAGTTGCTTTTATTTTTACCTGGCGGGGGATAACCAGCAGATATAAAGAGAAATATAAAGTGGCCGAACTAATATGCAATTAAAACAGTACAATTTGACTTTTAGCAGGCTGACAAAAGAAGACCTTGAACTGGTAAGGGGC
>PMXD01000251.1 GCA_003165895.1 Bacteroidota bacterium
CGTCATTGCAAGGCTCTGCGAAGCAATCCTGTATTTGAGTTTGGCACCGTAGCCAGAATACAAGATTGCTTCATGCCCAAGGCGGCATTCGCAATGACGGAGTTTTGGGTTTACGGAAAGAATTTAACGAAAAAAACTGAAAAATAAACACCACAAATTTTGATTCTAATCATTTGCATATTGTCAAAGCTATATTTACCTTTACATCAGTTCTTTGAAAATATCAATCAATCGTTCCGGTGTAATAAACCGGGATTATTGATTTTAAGATTTGCCCACACAGAACAGATGCGTTTGTTGGATACTATTATTAAACCGGGTTTAAATTTGTAACGCCAATGGCGGGCTGCAATTCCGATTTCGGTCGGGATCCTCGTCCACAAAACAGGTTAACTGCAGATTACAGCGACGTTGCTAAGCCCAAATCTTGACTTTAAGTGCAACTTAAACGTCAGCTTCTGTGTGGGCTTTTTTATTTGTTCTAATCCAATAGAACGCTGATTTGTTATGATTTTTATGATTGAATTATGATCTTAAAATCATTGTTTATAAATACAGGGATTGTCTTTTGTCAATCCCCCCTTCCTTTTAATTTCTTCTAACTTCTTTATCCTTTAAAATTTTTAGGTTGCTCATGCGTCCATACCTTTGTATGTTCGCGCCGCAAGTCTGAATAGTTAATACTTTATACTCAATACTGAAATGTCTGAAACACCGAAGAAGAAACTATTTAGCCGTAAAGAGATTGTAGAAGCATTAAGGATTTACCGCTTTATTCTGCCCTACAAATGGCAGTTTATAACCGGTATGATTTTGCTGATTATTACCTCAGGCATTGTATCGGTAATACCCGGTGGCTTTGGTAATTTAATTAATGCCGCCAGCCCTGCTGGTGATGCTTTGGATAAAATACTGGCGATATTAAAGTCTCATGTTGCATCTGATATTAAGCTTGCTCAGATTCAGGAACAGGTTACGGCCTTTAAATCCGGTATCAATCCTGAGAAGATAAAGGATATAGGCTTTTTGTTGGGTGGGGTGCTATTGATACAGGCTGTGCTTTCGTTCTTCAGGATATACCTGTTTGAGTATGTGAGCCAGAATGCCATGGCTGCAATCAGGCGGGCACTGTATGAGAAAATAATAACCCTGCCTATTCAGTTTTTTGAGGAGAACAGGGTAGGTAACCTTACCTCGCGGATTTCATCCGATGTATCGCAACTGCAGGATGCCCTCAGTAACCAATTGGCCTTTTTTGTAAGGCAGTTGGTGCTGCCCATTGTTTGTATACCCATCTTGTTTACTGTTTCTGCAAAGCTCACCTTCATTATCCTGGGCATACTGCCGGTGCTGGTGGTTTCTGCGGTTTTATTCGGGCGCTTTATACGCAGCATTTCGCGTAAGGCACAGGATAAACTGGCAGAGTCGAATACCATTGTGGAAGAAACCTTTCAATCGGCCGATATGGTAAAGGCCTTTACCAATGAGGCTTACGAAACACGCCGGTATGGAGTAATCAATCAGGCTGTGGCGGCCATTGGTATGGAAGCCGCCAAATACCGCGCGGGATTTGTGTCGTTTATCATCTTCGCCATGTTTGGCACTATCGTGTTTATTGTTTACGCCGGGTTAAATGAGGTGGCTTTGCACCATATTGATATGGGCAAACTGATTCAGTTTTTCATCCTCACCATCTTTATCGGAAGTTCCTTAGCAGGGTTAAGTGAAAGCTACACCGTGTTGCAGAAAACCATCGGCGCATCTGAACGGGTGAATGAGATATTAGGAGAGGAGTCTGAAACCAAAGTGGAAGACGAAAACCTGGCTGACCCCATTAAAGGCACCGTTGAATTTAAAGAGGTATCGTTTGCCTATCCATCCCGTAAGGATATTCAGTTGTTTAACGGCTTATCGTTTAAGGTAGATTCGGGGCAGAAGATTGCGCTGGTGGGGCCAAGTGGTTCGGGTAAATCAACCATCATTAAGTTACTGAGTGGCTTATATCCATTTCAGGCCGGTGAGATTTTGGTGGATGGTAAAGACATACGCAACTACAACATAACCGCCCTGCGCAAAAACTTTGGCACCGTGCCGCAGGATGTGGTTTTATTTGGAGGAACCATCCGCGAAAACATTGCCTACGGAAAACCCTCGGCCACTGAAAATGAAATTCAGGAAGCAGCACGTAAAGCCTACGCACTGGAGTTTATCAATTCGTTCCCTGAAGGTTTGGATACCGTAGTAGGCGAAAGAGGAGTAAAGCTTAGCGGTGGCCAGAAACAACGCATAGCCATTGCCCGCGCCATCCTTCGTGACCCTAAGATTTTAATACTGGACGAAGCCACCTCCGCCCTTGACAGCGAAAGCGAAAGACTGGTAAAACAGGCGTTGGATGAACTGATGAAAAACCGCACCACCTTTATTATAGCCCACCGCCTCTCTACCATCCGCGAAGCTGACACCATCCTGGTTATCAATAAAGGCAAGATAGTAGAACAAGGTAAGCATCACGAGCTATCGGTAATGGATAAAGGCATTTACAGCAATTTGCTGAAGTTGCAGTATGATTTGGAGTAAGTTTTCAGTTTTCAGTTTACAGTTGAATACAACCAAAGTTTGAAGGGCAACCCCTCACGCTTGTCATCCCGACGGTAGGAGGGATATTAATGTGCAAAGATGGGCTGACTTCATTGCACCGCAAACCCTCTGGCTCCTCCCGCTTTTTTGCGGGAGGAGCCAGAGGGTGAGCATAGCCAGTCATTAATTTGATGAAGCTGTAGTATGACCTGGAGAAAGGAGGTTATTGAGTTTTAAAGGCAGATTGTGCTTTTCTTCCCAAGCGTTGTGCAGATTGCTTTATATCTTTAATATCTGTTATGCCTTTTTCTAACTCGATTAATTCCTTCTGTAAATTCAATTTGTCAATAAAATTGATAAACTCCAGTTTACCTTTTTTATCGGTAAGTATCTGAAGTTCAAGGTATTTGTTAATCAGGTTTGTAAACAGTTCAATTAACAAGGCCTGCTTTCCCAGAAAGGATTTATTGGCACCGTACTTGGTAACTAAAAACGAATTAAACATTAAGTCAGTCATATGTCTGAACTCCTGTTCATTTATAATATTCTTTTTCTTTATTTCTAATGTTGTTCCCATATCAAATCTCTTCCATTGTGATTAAATGATAGTCCGATTCTTTTTTTACCTCTAAAACAGCAAAAAGAGCATTCGGCTTCAGTAATACTTCCAACTCCTCAAATCTAGCAATTTTCTCAATGTCTTTACCTGTTTTAACCTGTAATCTAAACAAACAATTTGGGGTGTAGTTTGAATCGCCTACAAAATTCGTGGCAGTAAGTCTTGATTTTGTGGTTGAAACA
This sequence comes from Bacteroidota bacterium, assembly GCA_003165895.1. Classification (GTDB taxonomy): domain Bacteria; phylum Bacteroidota; class Bacteroidia; order Chitinophagales; family LD1; genus Bog-950. Next base: position 3,379 of record PMXD01000251.1, read on the forward strand.
AAAGTGTATTCTTTTATGTTTTTTCCAGTTACGGCATTTTGATAGCGCTTTAATTCTGACCGGGTTAAGTAAACTTTTCTATAGACAAGACCTTCGAAGTTTGCAATTTTGTCTAAAGCGCTATTCAGCAAAGTTCCAAAATCGTCAAAATTTTTACCCTTGGATTTTCGCAATTCAATATTTGTTTGCAAAAAACCGTCGTCCGAATATTTATAAATAACTGCTTTTTCGAAAGAAGTAAGTTCCGGGTGTGAATTTTTACGACGACTCTTTTCAATAGCTTCGAGTTCTGTTTGTAAATTAGATTTGGCGTATGATTCGATATCCATATCTTAAAATTAATATTGCACTTTCAACCTTTAAATTTTCCGGTTAAGTTGTTTGCTGCTGGAACTAAATACCATTAATGCTATATTAGCCCCGGCAGGAAATATCATGCCAATATATGAAGATATCTGCCTCTATTTACTCCAACAAAGAAAAAGACCTGGAAACACTGGTGCGCGAACTGGATGCGCATGGTATTGACATGTTCCATATTGATTGCTTTGATGATTCGGTGTTTAAGGATATTGCCCGCATCAGGGCTATTAGCAAAACGTCTATTGACCTGCACATTATTCACCCACACCCCGAATCCTTCTTTACGCTGATTGACCAGTATAAGGTTGACTTTGTAAGCGTGCAGTACAACCCGGAAATTAAAGGTGACTTTTTCCGCCCCAATGGTGTTACCCTATGGGGCCTGGCTATTACTTTAAAAGATTCGTTAGCTGTTGTCGGTAGTATTTTACAACGGGCTGATTTTGCATTGATTATGGCCTCTGAGCCAGGTGTTAGCGGTAAGCCTTTCGATAAGGCTAATTTTCAGCGCATTACCGATTTTAAACAACAGTTTCCGCAAAAGAAGGTGCAGGTAGATGGAGGCGTAAACGACCGCATTGCCTTCGTTTTAAGGCTGTTGGGGGTTAATTCAATAGTATCAGGCAACTACTTAATGAAGGGCGAATACCTGGGCGTGGGCATGCTTAATTTGCATAAAACCCCCTCGCTGCAGGAGGCAGAGAACGACTTTAAAATGGGTGACTTTATGACGCCCTGTCAATACCTGCCGGTGCTTACTGAAAGCGACCTGACTATCAAAACAGCACTTGAAACCATTGAGAAATTCAGGATGGGTTTTGTGCTGGTAAACGATGCTGCCGGTAAGTTAAAGGGTGTTATCAGCAATGCCGATATCCGCCGCGGCTTTTTGAATAAACTAAATGATTTGAATGCTGTTGAGGTAAGTACCATGATTAACCGCGCACCGGTTGTTATTGGCGAAGATGAAACACTTACCGATATGCTGCATTTGTTGAATAATTTGAACTTCATTATTTTATTTTTGCCGGTAGTGGGCCGTGATAACCAATTGAAAGGTGCCGTATTGTTGAATAACTTAACCCGCGTGTAAAATAAATCCAAATGCAGTTTAACACAAAGAGCACAAAGAGAAATGCCAATACAAAGGCCACAAAGGATTATA
>PMXD01000002.1 GCA_003165895.1 Bacteroidota bacterium
AGTTATTTTGAAAGTTTTCCTTAGTGGATTGTGCTTATTAGCCGAGGCTCAGCTTATTTTTAATAAACAGTGGGATGAAAGATTTGGGGGTAAAGCAGGAGATTCATTTATTTCTTTCATTCAAACGAGTGATAATGGCTATCTACTTTGTGGATCTTCCAATTCTAACATAAGTGGTGATAAAACTCAACCCAACTGGGATACCACACTTTATACCAGTGACATGTGGGTAGTAAAGATTGATTCAAGTGATAACATACAATGGAATAAAAGATTTGGAGGTTTATCTTGGGACGGAGTCTTTCAGGCGCAACAAACATTTGATGGTGGCTATATTTTAGCTGGTCCGTCAAGTTCTGATAGTGGGGGCGATAAATCTCAAAATAGTAGAGGGGGATATGATTATTGGATGGTTAAAATTGATTCTTTAGGTAGTAAAGAATGGGATAAACGTTTTGGGGGTTCCGGAGATGATGATTTTAGTGCCATTCAACAAACTAAAGATTCCGGTTATATTTTGGCTGGTGAATCAAATTCGCCGATCAGTGGGGATAAAACACAGGACGATTGGAACCCCAGTTACTCTACGTATGATTACTGGATAGTTAAAACTGACAAATACGGCAGTAAACAATGGGATAAGAGATTTGGTGGAACAGATGAAGAACTTATGGATCCATTCCCGTTGCTGCAAACCAATGATGGGGGGTATATATTGGGTGGGTTTTCCAAATCAGGTATTAGTGGCGACAAAACTCAGGCCAACTGGGCAGTGGGCTGGGACAATTTTTGGGTGGTAAGGATTGACTCAGTTGGTAATAAGGTGTGGGACCATGTATATGGTGGCACGGTAGAAGATGATTTGGAAGGCAACATTCTGGCAACGCCCGATGGCGGATTTCTTTTAGGCGGGTTCTCTAAATCAGGCGCAAGCGGCGATAAAACAGACTCTTTGGCCTGGGGCTACTGGATTGTAAAGATTGATTCGGCCGGTAATAAATTATGGGATAAAGCTTATGGCAGTCCCGGAGCAGGTGAAAGCATACTTTATAGCTTATATTTAACCAGCGATGGCGGATACTTACTCACTGGTAATTCAACTCAAAACGCCGGTGGCAATAAATCAGAAAACAATTTGGGTTACGTCCAAATCTGGATGGTTAAAACAGATTCTGCCGGTAATCAGCAATGGGATAAAACCATTTTTACCGATAACATGGTTACAAATGTATATGGTATACAAACAAACGAGGGTTGCTATGTAGCAGGCTGCGCTACAAAATCAGGCATAGGCGGCTACAAAACCCAACCCAACTGGGATGTTACTAATTCAACTGACGATTATTGGATACTTAAATTTTGCAATGGTCCCACCGGCATAGACGAAATAACTCCCCAATTACAATTTAACGTTTACCCCAACCCCTTTACCTCTGAGTTGGATATCACCCTTGCCCAACAAAATCTTAAACAAGCAGATTTCAGCATCTGCAACATCCTCGGCCAAACCGTTTACACACAACACGAAACCAACCTTAGCCCCACCTACACCAAAATGCTTGATTTAAGCTATCTGCCCAATGGGGTTTATTTGGTTGAGGTGGTGGTGGATGGAGAGGTGAGTGTTAGGGAGGTTGTAAAACAATAGTGTGGCCCACCCTGCAAATTGTTTTGGTCGGGAGACCAAAACTTTTCATTGTAAAGTTCGAAGTAATCCGGGGCGGAATACTTCGAACAACGGCAGCGCCACAGGGCTAAGTATAACCACATATCCTAACCCATCTAACGGGCAATTTATATTCAGCGTTCTGGCGGCTAATTTAAATGGCAACGCCGACATTGATATAATAGTTTATAATATGAACGGTGTACCCATCGCCGGTTTAAAAAGCGTTATGCAAACCGGCAGCATCGAAAATTTGATATGGGATGCTAATAAGGTAAGTGCCGGTGTTTATTATTATTCGGCTAAAACTACAGACGGTGCGTTGGTAAGCGGAAAATTGGTTAAATTGTAATTTAAATATGAGAGCGGTAGTTTTAATAATCTTGCTTAGTTTGAGTGTCGGCAGAGTCTATTCTCAGCAACATTCTCTCGCAAAGTTATGGGATAAGCGGTATGGTGGGCTTTTATATGATGAACTATACTCTTGCATTCAAACCTCTGATGGAGGCTATCTGTTAGGTGGGGGCGTATACTCAGGGATCGGTGGGGATAAAACTCAGGATAACTGGGATACAACATATAACACTTATGACTTTTGGGTTGTAAAGATAGATTCCCTTGGTAACAAAGAATGGGACCGACGATTCGGGGGACTTTCTGACGATGGAATACAACCATCATCACTAACACAAACTATAGACGGCGGTTATGTTCTAGGTGGCGTGTCATCCTCAGGAATTGGGGGAGATAAAAGCCAGCAAAGCTGGGGTGGTTTTGATTACTGGATGGTGAAAATAGATGCCTCTGGCAATAAACTGTGGGATATGGGACATGGGGGCAGTTCTGCTGAATATATTTATGCACTTGAAAATACAACTGATGGGGGATATATTATGGGCGGGACATCATATTCAGATAGCAGCGGCGATAAAACACAAAATAATTGGGGAGGTACAGATTACTGGGTAGTTAAAACAGATTCGGCTGGTAATAAAATTTGGGATAAACGATTCGGGGGGTATGCCGATGATTTTCTTTATGCCATGCAACCGACTCAAGATGGAGGATATATCTTAGGCGGTATTTCACAATCAGATACTGGAGGTGATAAAACCCAGCCCAACTGGGCAGTAGGCTGGTATAATTTCTGGGTTATAAAAATTGATGCCGTGGGCAACAAACTTTGGGATAGAGTTTATGGTGGCACAGAGGAAGATGACCTGAAGGCAATTGTAGCGACCCAGGATGGCGGTTTTCTATTAGGGGGCTATTCATTATCAGGCATTAGTGGGGATAAAACACAGCCATTAATAGACGGTGCATATAATTATTGGATTGTAAGAATTGATTCGGCAGGTAATAAACTTTGGGATAAGGATTATGGCGGTACCGGGGGCAACCAATTATATAGTCTGGCATTAACCAGCGATGGAGGTTTTTTACTATCCGGAAATTCTAACTCTCCAGCCAGTGGCGACAAAACAGAAAATAATTCGGTAGCAGGTAGTGTTCAAACCTGGTTAATAAAAACTGATTCTGCTGGCAAGCTGTGGGATAAAACGATATTTGTTAACGGTTCAACCACCCTTGCCAATGCTTTTCAAACTATGGATGGCTGTTATGTTATTGGCACTTTTACACCAGCCGAATCTGGTTATTACAAATCCCAACCCAGTTGGGATTCTTCTGCTGATTATTGGATAGTAAAATTTCGCGATACAACAATTATAAGTGGTATAGCGGAAATTACCCGCAACCTGCAACTAAACGTTTACCCCAACCCATTCACCTCCGAGTTAGATATCACCCTTGCTCAGCAAAACCTAACCCAAGCAGATTTCAGCATCTGCAACATCCTTGGCCAAACCATATACACCCAACACGAAACCAACCTAAGCCCCACCTACACCAAAATGCTTGATTTAAGCTACCTGCCCAACGGAGTTTATTTGGTTGAGGTGGTTGTGGATGGAGAGGTGAGTGTTAGGGAGGTGATAAAGCAATAGAAGACTAGGAAGAAAAAAGTAAAATATTGCATTTAATATTTAACAATACAAGCCAAAATTTTAACAAAGGGGTTGACACAAAATTTNNAAAATCGGGATAAAATCCGCGGAAAGCCTCCCGCACAAAGCTGCGGGATAAACTCCGGGAAAGCTTTGGGAGCGAGGAGTTCCCGATGAGACATCGGGATAAATTCCGCGGTTAGCACGAAATTACCGGATCAACAAATTCTTTACTCCCATTTAAACAACCTGGTTGCAAGAATATAAACTATTACTCCCCAAATAAGCAGGGCCAGGATATCGGGCCAAACCGAAAAAATGCTTACTCCCTCAAAAGCTATTTTACGCATGGCCTGGTTGAGGTAGGTTAAAGGCAGCGCTTTGGATATAAGTTGCAACCAGGATGGAAACGCGCTTACCGGAAAAAAGGTTCCGCCCAATAATAGCTGCGGTAAAACTATCATATTGGCCAAAGGCGGTACTGCGCTTTCGGTTTTTGCCAGGCCCGAAATAATAAAGCCCATACCCATAAAAACAAACAGGGCAATAAAGGCCAGCAACAGCATATTGATAAAAGTAAAAATGCCATGTTGCAGGGTAAAGCCAAATGCCAGGTAACCCAGCACAATAATGAGGCTGGAACTCATTAAAGCAAAAATCACCCTGCTTAGGGCCTCGCCTAATACAATATATGCCTTATGTATGGGCGTGGCAAAAAAGCGTTTGATAACCAGGGTGTTCCTGAGATTTAAAAAAACAAAAGCGGTACCAAACACGCCCATGCTTAACAGTGAAAAGCCGAGCATACCGGGCAATATAAAATCAATTTTTTTGAAGGCCGGGTCAGTTACTTCTTCAACCCGCAATTCGGCAGTCCTTTTCAGTTCAGGCATGCCGGCCAGGTTGGCGCGGTTTACAGCGTTGGATAAAATCAATTCGGCCATGGCCCCACCTTCAGCCGAAGCCTTGGATTTTTGAAATACCATCTGTAACGCCGGCTTTGACGAATCGCTGCTTTTTGCCAGGCTAAGAATACCGTCCAGGTTACCCCTGTTTAACTCCTCCCGCATTTGTGCTGCCGGCTCATTGGTTACCAGCTTTACCACCGGGATTGCCCTGATAATAGAATATGCCCTGTTGGTAGTATCGCTTTGAGGGGCAACGCCAACGGTAACAGAAAAACCTCCTTTACCAATAAAGCCAAAAATCAATATAAAAAACACAGGCAGTGCAAACGAAAAAGCCACGGTTGAAGGATTTCGGAAAATACTCCGCAGGCTTGCTTGCGTAACCGCCAGCATGGCACGTAATTGACTATATGGTTTAGGCCCGTTCATATTTTTATTATTCGAAAATTAAAGAGGTTTATTCGTTTTTTATTCATCACGCCACTCGCGGCCCGTAAGGTCAAGGAATACATCTTCAAGATTAGCCTGTTTCACTTCTTTGCTTCGCTTAAACCCGCGGGCAACAAGTTTGTCAATTAAATTTACCGGTGTATCCAGTACAATAAATTTACCGGCTTCCATTACGGCCACACGGTCGCAAAGTTCTTCGGCCTCATCCATATAATGGGTGGTAATAACAACGGTGGTACCATTATCCCTTATCTTCCGTATAAGGTCCCAGAGGTTTCTGCGCGATTGAGGGTCAAGACCGGTTGTAGGCTCATCCAAAAAAATCACCTTCGGGTTATTTATAAGCGTAGTACACAAGGAGAAACGTTGTTTCTGGCCGCCCGAAAGGTCTTTATACTTGCTTTTTGCTTTATCTTCCAGGCCAACCCTGGCAAGCATTTGCATTTTATCAATACTTACGTTGTACAGTCCGCCAAAAAGGTCCAGCAATTCAAATAATTTAAGGCTGGGGTAGTAACCAGCTGCCTGTAACTGCACGCCTATAATCTTTTTAATACTGTTGGGGTCTTTATCCAGGTTCAGCCCGTCAATGATTACATCACCGCCGCTTTTATCGCGTAAGGTTTCTAAAATTTCGAGGGTGGTAGTTTTACCGGCGCCGTTAGGGCCNNGTAAAATCTTCGTATTGTTTAAGCAGATTTTTGACCGATATTATAATGGCAGGGTTAATTTTCATTTTTAAAGAATGTTGCGGCAAATGTATAACAGGATTTCAGAGAAACAACGAATTATAAAATCTAATGTCGGTTACAGGCCACGTACCAATAGTTTTGCAAGCAGGCAGGGTGATGAACGTCATAATAAATTACACCGGAGATTAGAAGATCTTTACGACAGGATTACGGTGTAAAAACAATGCGCGGGGTTAAGCCTGAATCAGTTGAACGTACACAAAAAAAGACAGGCAAAATAAAATGCCATGAACCCGCGTTTTTATGTACGGGAAAAATCCTTATCATTGTTGCCTAACCCCCTCTCATAATTTTGCTGTTCTTATATTTTTTTGGTTGCAACGATTTTGTGATAAGGCTTATCTTAAAAAAGTAACAGATTCAACCTTTTTGAATAGAATCTTTATTTCAAAAATGATTTTTTGAAATAAATGTGCTGTATTTTATAACTATAAGTTGCTGTTTTTATCAACTTAAACTATATTAGATTTAAACTTCTACAAAAAACATCTTTTACATGGGGAAAAAAATGTTCTACTCGGGGATTCAATTACTGGCTGCGGCAGTTTTGGTATTAGGATGTATTTTTGATTTGAATGCTCAGGCTCCTCCACAGGCTATGAATTATCAGGCTATTGTAAGAGATAACAGTGGAAGCCCGGCACCTACAGGAACACATGTTTGTGTACGTTTTACGATTGATGAGGGTATAAACCCCGGCACACCACTTTACCAGGAAACACATACCGGAGCAAGTGCTGCCGTAACTAATCAATTTGGATTGATTACCCTGAAGATCGGAACAGGAACACCGACACAAGGATCCTTTGCCTCTATACCATGGGCACCAGCACCAAACGGAATTTATTTGCAGGTTGAAATTGACGAAGGCTGCCAAGGAACGTGGTTAAACATGGGCTCAACGCAATTAGTGAGCGTGCCTTACGCACTTTATGCCGAAACTGCCGGTAATGGCGGTGGCGGAGCAACAGGGCCGACAGGCCCAACGGGTAGCGCAGGAACCCCGGGTAGCCAGGGCCCTACAGGACAGGTAGGAGCGCAGGGGGCAAAAGGTATTACCGGTGCAGAAGGGCCAACCGGCCCTGTAGGTGCGGCTGGTTTAACAGGGCCAACCGGATTACAGGGAATAGCAGGTATTGCAGGGCCGACAGGTGCGGTAGGACCAGCAGGGGCCACAGGTTTTACTGGCAACAGAGGTGAAACAGGTATAACGGGTACCACCGGCGCTATTGGGGTAATGGGTATACAAGGTAATACAGGTGCTACAGGAAACATTGGATTTACAGGTTTAGCAGGGCCCACGGGCGCCATTGGAAATACAGGGGCCACGGGAGCCACCGGAAGTATTGGATTAGTTGGGCCTACAGGCGTTGGATTACAGGGCATTACAGGAGCAGATGGTACTATCGGAGCTACTGGCACAACAGGTGCAATAGGATTAACAGGTGCTACAGGTAGCACTGGCTTACAGGGCCCAACCGGGGCCGATGGTCCTATTGGGGCAACCGGAGTTACCGGAGCAATAGGTAATACGGGCACAACAGGTAGCCAGGGGATACAAGGTATAACAGGCGCCACCGGAGTTACCGGTGCCATTGGCGTTACAGGGAATACAGGTGCGCAGGGAATACAAGGATTTACCGGCGCAGCAGGTAATATTGGTGCAACGGGTGCTACAGGTGCAATCGGTTTTACCGGTGCTACCGGTGCACAGGGCATACAAGGTGTTACAGGTAGCGTTGGCGCTATTGGTGCAACAGGCGTTACTGGTGCAATCGGTTTTACAGGCGCAACAGGTAGCCAGGGGATACAAGGTGTTACAGGCAATGTAGGCGCTATAGGCGCAACGGGTACCACAGGTGCAATCGGTATTACCGGTGCCACGGGCAGTCAGGGTATACAAGGCGTTACAGGCAATGTTGGACCCGCAGGGGCAACTGGTGCGGTTGGGGCAGTGGGTGCTACAGGCGCCA
>PMXD01000153.1 GCA_003165895.1 Bacteroidota bacterium
CTTTGTGTTAACCTGTATTTCTTTTTTTTAATTTTAAACAGCTTCTAAGTTCCATATTATTGGTTTTATCACCCGGCTGTTAACTCTGTATTCTCTCCGTGCGATAAATGTATTCCGGCCTTTTCCCCGTAATCAACAAGCGTTTATAATATTCCTTTCCGCTTAACTGGCTGCGGGTATTTTTGCGCGCATTATAAGATCCCATCTACTATGAGCAAAAAAATCCAGTCAGCCCTTATTTCTGTCTACTACAAAGATAAACTCGACCTGATTGTTAAAGAATTAGACCGCCTGGGGGTTAAAATATACTCTACCGGTGGCACCCAAAGCTTTATTGAGGGTTTGGGCATTCAAGTAACGGCAGTGGAAGAATTGACTTCCTATCCATCCATTTTAGGCGGACGCGTAAAAACCCTTCACCCCAAAGTTTTTGGTGGCATTTTAGGCAGACGCGATAATCCCGGCGATGTGGCTGAAATGAAGAAATTTGAAATACCCGAAATTGACCTGGTAATAGTTGACCTCTACCCTTTTGAAGAAACCGTTAAAGCAGGCAAAAGCGAGGAAGAAATTATTGAAAAGATAGATATTGGCGGCATATCGCTAATCCGCGCGGCAGCTAAAAACTTTAAAGATACTGTCATAGTATCTTCTCAAAGCGATTACGGCCATTTGCTGGAACTGTTGCAAACCAAAAACGGCGTTTCGGATATTGAGGACCGCAAACGTTTTGCTGCCCGTGCGTTTATGACCTCATCGCACTACGACACTTTGATATTTAACTACTTTAACCGCAGCTATAATTTTGAAGTATTTAAAAAGAGCGAACTGAATGGGAAAGTGCTTCGCTATGGCGAAAACCCGCATCAGCGCGGCGTATTTTACGGCGACCTGAACGGGTTATTTGATATTTTAAATGGCAAGGAACTCTCGTACAATAACCTGGTAGATGTGGATGCCGCCATTAACCTGGTAGCAGAATTTGAAGCGCCAACGGTGGCTATCATTAAACACACCAATAGTTGCGGGCTTGCCAGCCGCGATAATATCAGCGATGCCTATAAAGCAGCTTTTGCCTGCGATACAACGTCAGCATTTGGCGGAGTAATTGCGGCCAACAGAAAAATTGACGAGGCCACGGCCAATGCCATGAACACGCTTTTTTTTGAAGTACTGATTGCACCGGGATACGATGAAGCTGCGCTGACAATTCTTAAATCAAAAAAGAACCGCATTATTATTCAGCAAAAGGCCAGGGCGCCGGTTACCAAAACCTTCAAAAACCTGCTGAACGGTGTGCTTGAACAGGACGCCGACACTAAAGCCGAAGGCAAAAATGAATTTAAAGTGGTTACCACAATTGCCCCAACCGAACAGCAAATTGCCGACCTTACTTTTGCCGTAATTGCTGTTAAGCACCTTAAATCAAATGGTATAGCGCTGGTAAAAAACAGCCAGCTGGTGGGTATGGGTTGCGGGCAAACATCGCGTGTTGATGCCTTACAGGGCGCCATTAAAAAAGCCAAAGAATTCGGTTTCGATTTGCACGGCGCAGTAATGGCCAGCGATGCATTTTTCCCTTTCCCCGATTGTGTAAACATCTCGCATGAAGCAGGTATTGCCGCCATCTCTCAACCCGGCGGCAGTATAAATGATAAGCTATCTATTGAAGCGGCCAATAACAACGGGCAGGCTATGGTAACTACCGGGGTAAGGCATTTCAGGCATTGAAACAGATGCAAGAGTATTAGAGTTAAGATGCAGGATTTGTTTCGCCGTTTGTTACCGTGCGGGCATTATTTTCAGCGCCCTTTCAATAATTCGTGCGCTTCCGTTAAATTCTAAATACAGATTAATGGCTTCAATTGTATTTGTTTTAAGTTCCTCCAAGGTGTTCCCTATAGTATAAACAGGCAGTTTTTCTGCAAAAGCGGAGTAGCCGGTTTTTGTTTTTTCCACAATTATTTCAATCTTTTTCATAAGCGGTTCTAATACCAACATAAAAAAACAAAAGCCAGGAATAAAGGCTTCTCAGTCTTGCTTCCTGGCTCTTGCTTCTAAAATCTGTTATTACTTCTTCTTAGCTTCTTTCTTCTGCTCCATTTTTACCTCAGCCTTAATTTCTTTATCGGCTGATTCCTCGCCTGAGTTCAGGCCTTCATTACCGGAATCCAGTACAAATTTCCAGCTATGGTTTTTGTCTTTTTTCCAAATGGTGCAGTAGGTGCCTTCTTCTTTATCAATGCCTTTAATGCCTTTAATAACAACCTGGTAAGTACCATAAGTGAAGCCAAGCTCTCCTGAACGGGCAACATCCGCCTTTATAGGAACCCATGTAAGAATAAACCCGCTGTCAGGATAAGAACTGAAACGGCTGATAATAGAATCTTTACCGGTTAATGGCATGCTGTAAGGCCTGAGCATAGTAGCATGTTCTGCCGCAAATGCAATAAAGGCAGCATTGCGCCCTTTTTGCTCACTCAACTGCGAAAACGACAGGTCGGTTTGCAGCAAATCATTGCGCAGCGAATCCAAACGTGCTTTCATGGCCTCATGCGAAGGTGCCGGCGCCTGTTGGTTACAACTGCTGAGGGCAACAATTGCAACAAGTAATAAAAAATAATATCTCATAATATTATATGTTTTGAATGTAAGGGATTTAAAAAACAATAACCTTCAACTTTCGGAACGAAGTTATGAAATTAGAATAAAAAAGAAAGAATACCTGTTTAAGGTTCCTGCTTTTTTACATTGTTTTTACAAAGGAAGAGGCAAAATATTTTTATGTGCTTAAAAATAATGCTGGTGTAAAGAGTTTGTATATTTTTGGTAGTCCTATGGCTTTTGCTTTAACAAAGCAGTAACGCTGTTGTTGTAATGGCAGGATAACATTTGTTATGCTAATTTTTTAACAAATGTGTGGATTGAGCAGGGTTATTGGCCCTGATTTTGTAATTTTAAATTGTAAATATCTTTTATGAAGAAATTATTGGGGACCGCACTGATTTTACTCTCAACCGTGTTTATCGGTTACGGTCAGCAGGACAACAACGGCGATGATACTTATTATAATGATGAAACCAACGTTCAGCAACCTGCCAATCCCCAGGCTCCTGATCAGAATTATGATGACGACAACAACGATGACAACTCGGGCGGCCCTACCTATCAGACATTTTATGATCAGCTGAGCCCTTACGGCAGTTGGGTTAATTACCCGGGTTATGGGTATTGCTGGGTTCCTAACGGACTTGACCCCGGCTTTTCGCCATATATGACGAACGGACACTGGGTGTATAGCGACCTGGGATGGACCTGGGTATCTGATTTTGCATGGGGCTGGGCGCCTTTTCACTACGGAAGGTGGTTTGAAGATGACACATACGGATGGATGTGGGAACCGGGTTACGACTGGGCCCCGGCATGGGTAATTTGGGGAGATTATGGCGACTATTACGGATGGGCCTGCTTAGGACCGGGAGATATACTATCACCGCATTTCCGGCCAAACCGCGACCACTGGCATTTTGTCGGACATCAATACATGGGCCGGTCAGATTTTGGCGGTCATATTATGCGCAGCGATGATGTAATGCATGGAGGTGATATCAACAGCCATATCAATATTATCAGCCACGCTAACACCTATCATCAAAGTGTATTCTTCTCGGGGCCTAAAGCAGACGAAGTTTCAAAATACAGCGGCCAGCAAATTCATGCGGTGCACATCAACAATGTAAGCGACCCTAAGCAAACCAAGGTAGATAATAATAATATTAATATCTACCGTCCGGCTATTGTGCGCACTAACAACCAACACGCTACACCTGCTAAAGTCAATAACGCACAGGACCTGCACACAACAAACAGGCCGGTTCAAAATCAGCAAAACGGCGGACAAAGAAGCGCACCTGCTCAGCCCGCAAGGCAGCAACCGGCACAGCAATGGACCCCGCCAAGGCAAAGCGCCCCTCAACGCAGCGCACCAAGCCAGCCCGCACAAAGAAGTTATGTGCCATCATCGGCGCCTGCACAACATTACTCTGCTCCGGCACAACACTATTCGGCACCTATGGGAGGTGGCGGTGGTGCAAGAGGTGGTGGTGGTGGAAGACGCTAAAATCTGAAATACTATAAAAAGGGCGCACCACGGTAGCGCCCTTTTTTATTATTACCGCCTTAAAATGGCCTGTTTTTCTCATCTTCATACTATGCCTTTCCGAAAATACAACCGGGCGCAATTCGCATTTATTTGTATGTCTTACCAGGCAGATTTATATTTTTATGAATACCCGGGTTATAAAACAGGCCCGGTCACTATGGCTTTTAAATTGATTACATGCGCATTTACATAATTTTATTTCTTCTTCTTTCACAACTGTGCCTGCAGGCACAAATTGCCGACAGTGTAAAGATAATAGGGAAGGTAGGGCCCGATAGCGGGGTAACCTGGATACCCGACAAGGCCGATATGCGCCTGGTACCTTATAATGAAGGGGAGAATATTTACCTTACTTCAGTAAACAGTGACGGTACCTTTAGCATTAAAGTGGCAGTAAACAATACCGGGCTTTACGACCTGAAATATAAAGGCTACAAAGTAAGTTTATTACTTACCCCCGCCGAACCCTTTTGCAAAGTGATAATTAAAACTGACGCCAAACAAGATGTACACCTGATGAAAATAAGCGGCTCGCGCGAAAATGATGCCTACCGCATATTTAAACGCGAGAGCATAGCTTTCAGAGACCTGATGAGGGATATTAAAACCGAATGTGCGGCCAATGAAAAAAACTGCGAAGCAAAATTTAAAAAGCAATTTACCTCGCAAAACGAGTTGATGGAGTATTTAAAATCGGGATACAAGGGAACCTATACCGCAAATGTACTGGCCGACTTAGGAGAAGTGCCCGAATTAACCGCCGGCACACCCTTGCCGGCTCAATTGCAGGCAACGTTTTTTGATGCAGCCAACCTTACCGATTCTTTGCTTTACCGCACACCCGACCTGAATAATAAAATATCGGCTTACCTTGATTTTGTGGCCGATACCACTGCGCCAGGGCGCCTTCAGTTTATTCAGCATTTAATGGATAGGGTAAAGGGTAAAAAGGAAGCGCAGAAAGGATTACTTACCACGTTGTTCAATAATTTTTTAGATGATTACCGCGAACCCTTCATACAAAGCCTGGTACAGTGGGCCAACAGCCACGCCTCTTTGGGTAACGACCAACCTGTATTAGCGGCCAAAATAAAGCTGGTAGCTAATTTATTACCGGGCCTGCCGGCGCCCGATGTAACGGGCGAAAATTTAGACCAGCAAACACAAAACCTGTTAGCCACTGCCAAAAACAATCAATTAACCGTGCTTATTTTCTGGGAGTCTGATTGCCCGCATTGCCGCAAGGCCATGCCCGATTTTATACGGCTGTATAACCAATATCACGCAAAGGGACTGGAGGTATTTGCAGTTTCATTAGATAGTAATAAGGACAAATGGAAGCTGTTTATAGCCAATAACCACCTAACCTGGACCAACATCGTTCTACCCGATAACAGCAGTGCCCATGCCGATTACTTTATTCAATATACCCCTACAGTTGTGTTAATTGATAATAAAGGGCATATCGTAAAGCGGTTTATGAGCGTTGAAGATTTAGGCAAGAATATTGCAGCAGTTTTAGGTGATTAGAGGTAAGATGGAATAATCTGGTCAAGTAAAACTTTTCGGGTTAGGAGAAGTTTAGTTCTTGTTGCTTCCTTTTTTGCAACTGTCTTCTGAAGTTGGGAATAAATTCTTGGTCGGAACAACCTAAATAGCGAGAGTAAGGAACCAGATTTTTCTTTTCTCGTTGAGGGTCAAAGTTTCCGTTATGAAAATCTAAAATTGTCTTGCCCACAATATAACCCAAACCAGTAGGAACAGCGTTGCCAATTTGCTTAAAAAGATCTGTGAGTTTACCCTGTAGCTTCCAACTATCAGGGAATTGTTGAATTCTTGCATATTCGTGAACCGATAATGAACGCATCTCGGTTGGGTGTGCGAGTAAAGTTGCATTCATTATTGGACTTGTCAATAATGTTGGGGACGGTCTGTTGAAAGACAACCTGCGATAAAAACCGGTCTTGCCACCGCTCAAATCCATTGATTTACCCATAGCCTCTCTTTTAATGTCGGCCGGTAAGTCAGTCCAATTTTCACCTTCTTTAATGTGGGCTAGAAATTTTCGTATGCGCTGTGGAATTTCAAAATAGTATTCTTGCTTTCCCAATCCTTCAAATGCCTCAGCAATAGTTACCCACTTCNNTCAGTCCAGTTTCAACTCCGGTTTCGCTGTGCGTTGGGTTTGGCAGCGGAATTCTTCCTTTTTTACTTCCAAAAATCACAACTCGCTCCCTGATTTGCGGCACTCCATAATTTGCGCTGTTGAATAAACCAAAACTTATATCGTAACCTAATTTTTTAAACTCACTCCATAAAAAATAAACTACACTGCCAGGCATTTCAACAATATTGTTGTATTCACTTTCATATTCCTGGGGGACAGCATTGAGTGGAGTAGATAAAATTCCCCTCACATTTTCCAGAATGAAATAAGGAGGATTAATCTCTTCAACCACGCGCAAGTAATTTACAATCACGTTGCCACGAAAATCCTGTAGCGAAAGTCTTTTGCCAGCTGTGCTGAATGCCTGACAGG
>PMXD01000293.1 GCA_003165895.1 Bacteroidota bacterium
TCTAAATACTATATACTATATACTCATATCTGCATTTAAACTATTCAACTATAAAATACGGGTTAAGCAAATTCTCTTTGTTGTATACAAGAGGTTGGCCCGTGTTACGGTCCAGCACGTTTTTACCGGCATAAAGAACCACCGCCTGGGCTGCACCGGTATCCCATTCCATGGTAGGGGCAAAACGGGGATAAACATCAGCCTTCCCTTCTGCCACCATGCAGAATTTTATAGAACTGCCTGAAGAACTAAACTCAACATCTTTCCCTTCGGCTTTAAGCTGTTCAACAAAGGCCATGGTGTTTTCATCCAGGTGCGAACGGCTGCCAACCACCGTTACCTTCTGCTTAGTACTGTAATGTTCTTTATTTAAAATAGGTTCGGGTTTATTGCCCCTGCTTTCTATTTTAAAAGAACCTTCGCCCTTCACCCCATAATACGTTTTACCCTGGGCCGGAACATACACTATCCCAACCACAGGTACACCCTCCTCTATCAAGGCTATATTAACGGTAAATTCGCCATTCTTTTTTATGAACTCTTTGGTACCATCCAGCGGGTCTATCAGCCAAAAGGATTTCCAATCTTTCCGTTCCGCGTAAGGAATAAGTTTATTCTCTTCCGAGATTAAAGGAATGGAAGGATAAGCCTCTTTCAAACCCTTCAAAATTACCTCATTCGACTTTTTATCTGCCTCAGTTAAAGGCGATTTATCATCTTTGGTTTCAACCGAAAAATCGCGGCCATAAACTTCCATTATCGCATCGCCGGCTTTTTGGGCGAGGGAAACCAAAAAATCAATATCAATGCCATTATATCTCATATGTTTCTATTTCAGTAGTTCCATGCAATTTTTCAAGCTATCTCTCCAGTAAGGTATTTCCAGTTTAAAAGTATCCTTAAATTTCTTTTTGTTCAACACGCTGTATTTAGGCCTGACAGCAGGGGTTGGGTACTGCTGGGTTTCTATTGGGTTTATCCGTGTTTTAAGCCCCGCATTATCGCGTATAGCTATGGCAAAATCATACCAGCTGGCTACACCCTCATTGCTGTAATTATAAACTCCCGGTATCCATTCCTTATCTATCGTAATTGCCAGTATAGCAAGCGCCAGGTCTGCGGCATAAGTTGGCGTTCCTATCTGGTCGAAAATAATACCCAGCACTTCGCGCTCCTTACACAATTTAAGTATCGTTTTTACAAAGTTGTTGCCAAACGATGAATAGACCCATGATGTTCTCAGTATCAAAGCCTCCGGATTTTTTGCCAGCACTTTTAATTCCCCTTCCAACTTGGTTGCGCCATATACACTTAAAGGATTGGCGTCATCATCTTCAAGCAGAGGGCGTGCCAGGGTACCGTCAAAAATAAAGTCAGTAGAAACATGCACAAAGTTTATACCCAATTGCCGGCAAGCCCCGGCCAAAATACCTGGCGCCAGCGCGTTAATAGCAAAGGCGGCCTCTTTTTCAGTTTCAGCCTTGTCAACCGCCGTATAAGCGGCGCAATTAATAAGGTATTTAAACTTCCCATCCTGCAAAAACCGGTTAACAGCATGGCTATCTGTAATATCCAGTTCTGCCTTGTCGGTATACACAAAATGTATATGGGGATATAACGAAGCTGCTTTCCTCAACTCGCTGCCTAACTGCCCATCGCCTCCTGTAATTAGTATGTTGCTCATTATTCAAATACAAAGTTGTTTTTACAATCTTTAAAAACAGGTAACACCTTGTCTTTATCAGAAACAATAGCGTTAGCCAAATCAAATCCCCATTTTATATTCAGTTGCGGGTCATTAAAGTGAATACCACCCTCACTCTCCTTCGAGTAATAGTTATCGCATTTATACTGAAAAATACAGGTATCGCTCAGCACCAGAAAACCATGGGCAAACCCACGGGGTATGTATAATTGCTTTTTATTTTCGGCAGAAACCACCAGGCCATAAGATTTGCCATACGTAGGCGAACCAACTCTGATATCAACTACTACATCCAGCACCTCACCTTCCACTACCCTGATAAGTTTTGCCTGCGCCGTCGGATTAAGCTGATAGTGTAATCCACGCAGTACACCCCGTTGCGACCGTGATTCATTATCCTGCACAAACTCGCTGTAAATTCCTGCTTCAGTAAAAAGTTGCTTATTGAAGCTTTCGAAAAAGTATCCCCTGCTATCGGCAAAAACCCGGGGTTCAAAAATCTTTAGTCCTTTAAATTCAGTATCTATAAAAGGCATAAACTATAAAAGTGTTTTGTTCAGTAATTTATCGTAATTCAATATCCTGGCAAGGTATTTCTGTTTTAAACATTGCTCCAGTATTTCAAGGTGTTTCATGCCGTGCATATCAGTACCTACAAAATTCACCATGTTTTCATCTATCATTTTCTCAGCCGTAAATTTGGCAGCTTTGCCATAAACACCCGCAAGAGAAGCAATATTAATCTGAAACAATAAATTCCTGTCCTTTAACGAATTATACGCGTCAAAATCATTCTCATGAAAATAAGCGTATCGCTCAGGATGTGCTAAAATAACATTATAACCGGCAGTTTGAAGCTTATACATTATATCACCCATAATTACCGGCTTAGCCAAAAACGGCATCTCTACCATCAGGTAATTCTTCCCAAAAGGCAGCAAACGTCCCTTCTCTATCCGTTCGTACATAGCCTCATCAATATTGTATTCACCGGTAGCGTCAAATTCAATATTAATGGCATTAGCCTTTATTGCCTCCCTTACGGCATCGCGGCCGCTTAAAATTGTTTCGGGGGAGTTATTGTACCCATCGGCCATTACATGGGGAGAAGTAATTACCTTTTTAAAACCCATGGCCTCCATACGCCTGAGCAAAAATATTGACTCATCAATGGTTTTAACCCCATCGTCAATTCCCGGAATCAGGTGCGAATGTATGTCAACTACCATCTGGCTATAATCTGCCAGCCGATGCTCCGGTTCCTCTTCCTTATTCTTCAAAAAGCCAAAAAGCCTGCTAAACAATCGCATTAAATTTTACCAAAGATAAAGT
>PMXD01000048.1 GCA_003165895.1 Bacteroidota bacterium
TAATTTGGCGCCTGAGTAGTTACAATTATTTAAATCGCTAACCAGCGGTTTAAACCTCACCCTTTACCTGCCTCCGTTCTCATCAGCACCGGGCCTATCCCCATCCAAATACAACATTGCGCGGCAAAAACCACATTTTTAAATAAGTGTGTTCCTGATATTTGCTATATTAGCCTGACTCATACCTTTCGATGAACATCAGCAGTTTTGCGTTTTTATTTCCGCTACCGGTGAATTGCCCTGCAAAGCACCATAAAACGCATGCCTGATGAAA
Source organism: Bacteroidota bacterium (assembly GCA_003165895.1). Classification (GTDB taxonomy): domain Bacteria; phylum Bacteroidota; class Bacteroidia; order Chitinophagales; family LD1; genus Bog-950. The sequence goes on from PMXD01000048.1 coordinate 275, forward strand.
ATACTCCGGCCGCTTTTCATTTTATTATTGTTAGCAGGTAATGCCCGGGGTATAAACGTTACCATCATTGAAAGCCAATCTTTTAACTCCGGCCAACAAATGGATGTTAACTGGCAAACTGTGGCTAATGGTATGGGTTATACTGCCACTGTCAACCCGCAATCAACCCTGCTAACCAATAGCTGGTTTGCCACTACCGATATTCTGGTCGTATCTTCAGGGGTGATCGTTTTGCCGCAGCAGGCAGTGGATACCATTCAGTCATTCATAGCCGGTGGCGGGCATGTATACCTGCAATCAGAATACCTGAGCTCGTATACCACGGATGGGGCTTTTCAGAGCATCACGGTTGCCCTGGGCGGTAATTTTTCATGGACCGCTACCACCAACGGTGACCTCGTTCCGATGATGGTGTTGGGCAGTTTATCAAACACTCCCAACCCGGTTTCTTCTTTATCTTATTTTTGGTATGGCGTTTACGGAGCAGGCATAGGCTGCGATTCGCGTATTGAGCCTTTCCTGCAATACCAGGGGCAATATTATGGCTTTATATTCGGCATGCCCACCGGAACCGGCCGCATGATAACCAACTGCGACCAGGATTGGATAAATAACTATACAACTACCACCGGCGGACTGGAATTGATGGAGAACATACTCAGTAACCTGGCTACCCCAAACTATACAATAGCAGCAGGCGGTGGCGCCGGTTCAATTACTGTACCCGGTGCCAGCATATGCGGCGGACAGCCGGTAACATTAACCGCTACACCCGTGGGCGGCATCAGTGGCACGTATTTATGGTCACCGGGTGGAGCTACTACGCAAAGTATTACGGTAAATCCAACAGTCAATACCGCATACATTGTTCAATATATCACCTCTTGCGGAACGGTTGCTGATACCTCGCACGTAACCGTATCTGTGCCAACAACCAGTGCACTTACGCAAAGTATTTGCAGCGGAACCGCGTACAACTTTAACGGGCAAAGCATTACCACTGCAGGAACTTACCGCGATACAACCACCAATGCAAATGGCTGCGATAGCATCCTTGTATTAACGGTAACAGTATTACAATCCGCTTCAACTTTCACGAACGGTACTATTTGTAATGGCTCCTCTTACACGTTTGGAGGACAAACGCTTACTACGGCAGGTACCTACAACGATACACTCACTGGTTCATCAGGCTGCGATAGTATCATTACGCTGACGCTTTCCCTGATGCCTGCCACCACTACTCCGGTCACCAGGACTATTTGCAACGGAAGCAGTTACGTTTTCAACGGACAAACACTTACAACAGCCGGCGCCTATAACGATACCCTGACCGGTTCATCAGGTTGCGATAGTATCGTGGTTTTAACTTTGCAGGTTGCATCAACTGTAACCGTAGCGGTTAACGGGTCTTTTTGCGCTGGTTCTTCATACAATTTCCACGGGCAAACCTTAACCAACCCGGGCGCCTACACCGATACCTTGGCCACAGCCGGAGGTTGTGACAGTATTGTGGTGCTTTCGCTTACCATGGTTCAGCCAACAACTACTTTTTTGAACCAATCCTTCTGTAACGGCAGCAGCATCACCTTTGGCTCTCAAACTATCACCACAACAGGCACCTACCTCGATACCCTCACCGGTGTAGCCGGTTGCGACAGCTTCATTATTTTAACGGTGAATATCAATCCCACTTCGGCCACAGCGCTTGGCATATCTGTTTGCAGTGGCAGCAGTTATAGTTTTGCCGGGCAAACCCTTACTTCACCGGGCACTTATGCTGATACACTGAGCAACGCCATCGGTTGCGATAGCATTGTTACGCTTACACTTACTGTACTGGCTAATTCATCCGCTGCAATGAACCAAAATATTTGCAGCGGAAGCAGCTATACGTTTAACGGCGTATTAATCAATGTGGCAGGTACCTATACCGATACTTTGACCAGCGCAGCAGGCTGCGATAGCATTGTAACGCTTACGCTCAACGTTATCTTACCGGTTACAACAACGCTTAGCCAAAGTGTTTGCAGCGGAACCCATGTTACGTTTAACGGGCGCACGGTCTCATCGTCCGGTGTTTATACAGATACACTGACCGGTGCACTGGGCTGCGACAGCATAGTTATCTTAACCTTAACTGTTTTGCCTGTGTCTGCCACCGCTATCAGCCAAACAGTTTGCGGAAGCGGAGGATTTGTTTTTAACGGTCGAAACCTCGCCGCATCCGGCACTTACACCGATACTTTGACTAACACCGTTGGTTGCGATAGTGTGGTTACACTAACATTGCTAATTGTGCCCATATCATTTGATAGCACCAGTGCTACGATATGCAACGGAACCAGCTATATGTTCCGGGGGCAGGAATATTCGGTACCGGGGATTTACCGCGACACCCTGACCGGTGTTGCAGGCTGCGATAGCATAATAACACTGGCACTTGCGGTTCAACCCATACCGGTGGCAGATTTTGCCGTGCTGCCTTCGGGTAAAACCATGCCGCCCGGAAATATCTTTATCAGCAACCTATCCACCGGTGCGGATAGCTACACCTGGCAGATGAACGGGCAATACATCGTACTGGTTGCAGGCAGCCTGTTACCGGTAACCCAGGCCGGTAATTACTTCGTAACACTTACAGCTACCACCAGCGCAGGATGCACCGATACCGCATCTGATTGTTTCCTGGTTTATAACAATACATTTTTCCTGCCTAACGTGTTTACCCCGAATGGCGATGGTGCCAACGATGACCTTGAACTTTTCGGCCCTAAGGCAGGGATCGTAAATTTAAGCTTCAGCGTCTTCGACCGCTGGGGCGAGAAAGTATTTGAATCAAACGACCCCAACTTTAAATGGGACGGCACCTACCGCGATGTAATGGAAAAACCGGGTGTGTTTGTTTACCATCTCGATATCACTTTCAACGATGGCACCTCAGCTCATAACAGGGGAAGTGTTACTTTATTGAGGTAGATGAATATTACTGCGGGTAAAATAGTTGTTTCTGCCAGGCGCATTTATCGCACCTGCTCATATACCTGCTATCAGCTCCTGCTCCTTGTCTGCAGCTAAACCTGCAACAGGTTTTTTAAAGCCCCGGGCTGCCTGGTGGTCCAGCATTTCAATCAGCGCTGCTCCCGGGTCTTTACGCACAAACGCAAAATCCTTTTCCCAAAGCGTATCATCAGCGCAGAAATCCAGGGGCATCATTAACGGAAACTGCGATAGCTGTAATGAGAGTTTTTCCAGTTGCCTGCTATCTGCAGCAATAATTTCCGGACTTCTTTTATACGCCTTTTCGGCAATACCAATTAATTCCCTGATAGATATGGATGGAGTTGAAATAGCATTATAAACAGTGGAATGATTGCCAATTTCAACTGCCAGCAACAATGCTTCAGTTAAATCATCTGCATTAGTTAAACTTAATTTCTTCGGTGCCCCATCTTCGGGCAATAAAAACCGCATGCATTTTTCAACCCGGTAAAGCCAGTAATAAAAGCGCCCGGTATAATCGTATTTACCGTAAATAAAACCCGGGCGGAAGATAATTTTATCAAGGCCCTGCTGCTGCAATAAAATGCGCTCCATCTCAGCCTTCTTTTCGCCATAAGCATCCATCAGCGGCGAAACCTTTTGCGCATCACTACAGGCCTGCGTGGCAAATTGTTCAGTTATTAACTGCCCCTCGTATTTTGCTACGTCAAAAACCGAAACGGTGCTTATAAAAATATACCGCCCAACATTTCCTTCAATTCCCTTTAAAAGCTTTTCGNNTATTTGCTTTACTCCTTTAAACAACTCAGCATTGGTTTTGCCCCGGTTAAATAAAGTAACATCATAATTACCCGATGCAACGAGCCTTTCAGTTAACGACCGGCCCACAAAATTGGTACCGCCCAGGATGAGGATTTTTTTCATAACTCAATATAGGATTTTTGCAATTAATGTATAACGCCCGGGGATTAAGCCACCATAAGGTATTATCTGCATATCAAACAGCACTTCTGCCCGCTAATTGAAACAAAAAATGACTTCCACGTCAACATTGCAGCAACTATGGCTTCGCAGGGATTAAAAATAAACAGGTTGTGCAAATTTATAAATATGAAAACTAAGAATATAGTTTTAATTTCGCCTTAAATAAAATATACATAATGACTGAAAAGAGAAAACGTATCTGTGATTTTGTTGAACACGGCAATGAAAAAGCCCTTAACAGAATATTAGACGTAATAGAAAATATAGAAAGCCCTGTATTAGCATACACCCAAACCGGCGAACCCATTTTAAAAGAAGATTTATCCGGTTTAACCTCACCGGAAGCTGGCCGCATTTCGCAGGAAGATTTTGACAAACGTTTAGCTGTACTAAACGGTCAAAAAGCTGCTGAAAACGTGTTAGCTTAATAGTATTTTTTAAAATTACAATTGCTGTTGAAGCGATAGTTCTACGAGGCCCGGCAGGTAAATTCTTCAAATCAGCAATCTGCTTATATGACTGTACCACCTGGCTGCTTACCAAACGTCAGGTAAAAATAATTGGTATTTAATGAAGCCTTTCCTTATTTACCAGCTTGCCAGGCAACATCCATTAGTGTTCGAAACCTTGAAAACCCGACCTTGTTACAGCCACAAACACATTATTGGCCTTTTGTCATCTCTCACTTCGGGATGACAAAAGGTACGGAAGCCGTCAAAACCACACTTTTGTCATCCCGGGTAACTTATCAGGGGCGGCCCCTGAAACCTTTTGAAGATGAAAAGATGAGATGGGCCGGTATTTTGTATTTCAATCCGGCCTCTAAGCAATTTCCGTAAAGAAAATGATTCATGCTTAGCCAAAAGGGAAAAAACACTGTATGAGATCAGCCGAATGTTTGCTAAAAGAGCTTATAGCCGCACTGCCAGCTAAAAGGGATGCCGGTGCATCGAGTTCGTTTATTTCCCTGCGCGGAGAAGCATTTTTAGGAAATTGCTTAGCAGCCTTGACCTTTTTTGTTACTTTTTTGGGTCAAGCCAAAAAAGTAAAAGCTTGATAAATCGACTAAAAGACATTTTTAAAGAGTATTGATTATCAAGTTAATACCATACTTGTCATTGGCAGGTCATCCGGGATATCTTAGCTGCGCAAGTATCTTCGAAAAGATGATTGAGGAGCGATTGAAAATCCTACGCGTCAACCCTGCTATTAATGTTTCGAACAGTAATGGGCAACATAGTTATAAAAGCGGCACAATAAGATATCCGTTATCACATTGCCGGGTTAAAATCACGGCTCCAAACCCACCAACACGGTAGAATAAACCCTCTTACAATGCTTACCATCCATTTCTGTAACATCAATGTTACCGGGGGCGCTGCCCCATATAACCGTAAGAATATTGTTGCCGGTATTACTCACCGGCTTACAATCTTTCGGAAACTTCCAGCTAAATGATGATGAATAATTTACCGGCACTGTATAAGTTACCTGTTCGCCTTTAGCCACGGTAATTTTACCGCTTATCTGCGGTGCTTTTATCAGGCCAAAATCAAGGGCCGTCCAATAGGTAGAAAAATATTTTTTATTCGCAGAAAATGGAGTCATGTGCCCACCGCGCTGTTCGCAACGGCCGGGGTATACAGGCAGCGCATGGCCCAGGTGCCGCATTTTATAATAAATAACGGCCGGCAAACTATCAGCCCCCATATAAATATTTTTCTGCAGACTTTTAACCTGCGCAAAATGCTGAATGGTTTGTGTAGGCTGTTGCGATATGTTGTGCAGGTTGGTCCACTGCTTTACCAGCTGTTTGCCATTACGTGCGTTTACAACCAAATCGGCGTTTCCATGAAAAATTATCACCTTCGGGTACGGCCCTTTATAGTCCGGGTTTTGCGCACGCACATAACCGCCCCAGTGCGCCGGGCTCATACTGATAAACCCGTACATACCCGCCATGGCGCTAAAAATATTGGTAGCCGTTTTATAAGCTGCACCCGCAAAAATGGCCCCTGCCTTAAACAACTGCGGATAATCTGCCAGTTCCACCACCGTCATGGCAGCACCAGCCGAAAGTCCCGTGATATAAATGTTGGCAGAATCAGCATTATAATTATGCATCATATACTCCGCCATCTGCTCAATCGAGTAATCCTCACCGCTGTTTTTATTAATGTCCTTAGGCCGGTAAAAATTAAAACACTGGCAGGGGTTATTAATAACCCGCTGCTGCGGATAAACCACCCTGAAACCATAAGTATCAGCCAGCTTGTTCCAGTCAGTTTGTTTAGCAATTATTTTTGCATTCTGCAAACACCCGTGCAGCACAATTACCAGTGGCGCCTTTGCCCCGGGCGCTAAGCCCGGTGGGTTATACATATACATCCTTAACCGCCCCGGATTATTACCAAATTTTTTAACCGCTTGTAATTTCTGGCTGAAAAGGTTGCCCGCCAACAAAAAAAGAAGGATGGTTAAATGGGTTTGTTTCATGTGTAAATTTAAAAAATCGCGTCATTGCGAGGCTCTGCG
>PMXD01000088.1 GCA_003165895.1 Bacteroidota bacterium
TCCTATATACGGATAGTCAGGAAAACTTTTGTCGGACAACAGTGATTAGAATGAAGTAACCGGATTGATTTTAAAGTGCTGATTTATTGTGCAGGTACCTGAAATGCAATAGACTTCTTTGGAAAATGGCCCAATAGCCAACTCACGCCATCCGCCGGGGTGTACACCCAATACAAACTCACCCTGTCCNNGGAAATTTGTCGTACACCTAACTTATTTGAGGCTATTTCAAAACCACAAACTTCCCCTGGCTAAGCATGGTGTTGGCTTTATCAGCCAGCCGGTAAAAATAATTCCCTGCCTGTAGCTGGCTGATGTTGATAGTTGTTGTTTCGGTTTCAACCGGTGCTATATTAACGCTTCTGCCTTCTGCGTCAAATATGTGAAAGATGTTGCCCGCTTTGTACTGCCCCGTTTTTACGGTTAGCAGATTAGAAGCTGGATTAGGAAATACCTGCACAACCGGCTGGCCGCTTAAAGAAACAAGGCCGGTGGCTGGATAATACAAACTGACATCATCGAGGTAGGTATTGTTCCCTATTAAGTTGGGGTTTCCGAACCGGCCCCCGAAAAACAGGATACGGATAGTATCGGCTGTGCCCTGGGTGATATAATGGATGGTATCAGTGTATTCAATCCATTGGTTCCCATTTTCTGAATTATCCGGTATATCAGTACGGTTGTAGGCCAGGGTATCTTCGGTTTGCGCAATACTATCCCATTTTGTAAGCAGACACATGTAATAGGGCGTATCCGTTGCCGCATGGTCGGTGAGCATAAAAAAGTTAAGCGAAATGGGATTGCTGTTGAAGGGCAAAGGCAGACCGGTAGACCTAATCTCGGGGCTAAGGGTTATGGCTGTGGAAGCAGAGTCGGTCATACCGCCGTAGGCAATAATGCCGGGAGCGAGCACCAGGTTATTGAAATAGGTAGTATCGCTATATAACTGAACGGCACAAAGGCCGGAGTGTGCCTGTGCAGAATCGGCCACCCTGAAAACGAATTTATTGTAATTAATGCCAGTGAGCTGCTCGGACATGCCCCAATAATAGGGTTCGTCTATATTGCGGCCGCAACATTTTTCGGTACCGATAAATTCTTTTAAACGCCATAGTTCGAAACTTCCGTTTTGTAAATCAGACTGGGCTTTTACAAGCGGGCAGCAAAGCAGGAGGTATAGAAAAAGGAAGGTAAATTTTGTTTTCATACTAACGGATTGCAAGTAGCAGCCTTGTATCAGGGAGCCTTCAGGACACAATATAGTGCCATTTGCTTTTTATAGCAAAGGGTTATCGGGTTTTAACTTTTGACGTTACATCTAACCTTGTGTATTACAAATTGTTGTTCCATATATAATCACGGGGGCCAATCCATTAGTGTTCGAAACACAGGGTCTTTCATAATTCAGGTATTCGATTCGGCACAAGTTTCTCCTCCCCCTACGCCCCCTCCAGAGGCTTGCCTATGCACACATCTTTTTTAAAGATNNTTAGGGGACGGAAGGGGCTGAGACAGGCCGATAAACCGCAAAATTTAACTGCTTAGCGGAATAAAAAGATGTGTGCATAGACAAGCTCCAGAGGGGGACATTGCCAATTTTCGCGTTGCGAAAATTGGATTCCACCTTTATGGCAAGGTTTGGAACATTAGTGGGGGCAACCCCGAAAGTGTGAGAGAAACCCTTTCGGGGTGACCGCGAAAATTTGTTTCGCTACCTCTTACTCCTTATCTAAGGTAACGCGCTCAACAGGGTTAGCGGTCATTTCTTTATAGGCGGCTCTTTTTTCGGCTATATCTATACCCGAAAAAATGGCTGCGCGAAGTGAATCGGGCGAAGCAAGGTCTTTGCCTGCAATATCGAAGGCAGTACCATGGTCGGGTGAGGTACGTATGATGTTAAGGCCTGCGGTGTAATTAACACCGGTACCGAACGACAGGGTTTTAAAGGGCACGAGGCCCTGATCGTGATACATAGCCAATACAGCATCAAACTGCCTGTAATGGTGCATACCGAAAAACCCATCGGCCGAAAACGGGCCCACGGCGATAATGCCTTTTTCTTTTGCCCGGTTAACTGCCGGTGCAATTATATCCTTCTCTTCTTTACCGAGCAGTGAATTATCGCCGGCATGGGGATTTAAGCCCAGGATGGCAATTCGGGGTTTGCTTATCAGAAAATCCTGTTTCAGGGTTTGGTTCAGTATTTCGATTTTAGAAATAATGAGGTTGATGTCAATTTTACCGGTAACGTCTTTTAATGAAACGTGGTTGGTTACCAGGCCTACGCGCAAACCTTCATCTACTAAAAGCATCATAGAGTTTTCGTTTCCTGCTGCTTTGGAAATATACTCTGTTTGCCCTTTAAAATCGGGATGTGTCTGGCTGATAGAGCTTTTGTTTACGGGACCGGTAACCAGTACATCAATTTTGCCTTCGGTGAGGTCTTTGATGGCTGCATTTAAACAAATCATAGCGTGGTTGCCGCCTTCGGCAGTTGCTTCGCCAGGGTTTATCTGTACCTGCTCGGGCCAGCAGTTAATAATATTGGGTATTTTGGGATTGATGGGTGCGGCCTCAGTAACCTCATGCACATTAAAGTTCTGAATTTTGAAGTGCCGGGTGTAATAAGAGATTACACTTTTTTGTCCGTAAATAACAACCGTGCAAAATTTAAAAATGCGCTCGTCTTCCAGCGTTTTGATAATTACTTCGGGCCCTACTCCGTTAAAATCGCCGATGGTAATACCAACCGTATATCTTTTATCTTCCATTATTATTTGAATTAAAAACGTTATCCTGCTTAATCTCAAAAGCTGTTTAAAATTAAATCCNNCCAAATGCAATTTAACACAAACCTCCCTGCCGGTAAGCAGGGAGCACAAAGGAAAATGTCAATACAAAGGCCACAAAGAGTATATTTTTGGTGTTCCCTGCCAACCGGCAGGCAGGTTTGTATTGAACTTTGTGTGCTTTGTGTGGACATGTATTTTTTTAAATTTAAAGAGCTTCTCAGGTCTTAATATTTTTTTAAAAAGTCGGTAATTAATCTTACACCTACTGCGGTGCCGTATTTGCCGCGGTAGTTATCTTCCTTCATCAGGTATGCACTGCCGGCAATATCCAGGTGCAGCCAGGGGTAATCAACAAAGTGTTCTAAAAATTTGCCTGCGGTAATATGCCCTGCCTCACCTGGGCCTGTGTTTTTAATATCAGCTACATCGCTTTTTATCCATTCGCCGTATTCATCCCATAAAGGAAAATGTATCAGGCGCTCGTACACCTGATCGGCGCTTAGCTCCAGCTTTTTCTTTACATCATCACCGGCAGTACCCATGTAGGCGGTAGCCACAGAACCAATGGCACGAACCGCGGCACCGGTAAGTGTTGCAAAATCTATTACCAGTTCAGGTTTAAATTGTTTGGCATAGTGCAGGGCATCGGCCAGTATCATGCGGCCTTCGGCATCGGCGTTCAGCATTTCAACATTCAGGCCGCTCATCATTTTAACCACATCGCCGGGCACATAGGCATTCATGCCGGGGCGGTTATCTGTTGCGGGTATAAGGCCAATAAGGTGAACAGGCAACTTTAAAGTAGCAGCAGCTTTAAAAATTCCTGCCACGGCGGCTGCACCGGCCATGTCGCACTTCATCATATCCATGCCATTCGGGGTGGACTTTAAACTAAGGCCACCGGTATCGTAAACAACACCTTTACCAACCAGTACTATTGGTTTTTTATTTTTACGGTTAGCTGGTTTCCATTCCAAAACGGTAAAAGTTGGAGGGTCTATGCTTCCTTTATTTACTGAAAGCAGGCCACCCATTTTTAAGGCCTCTATTTTCTTTTTATTGAATACATCAACTTTAAAACCATATTTGGCGCCGGCCTTTTTAATTTCGGCACCCAATTGTCCGGCGGTTAAAAAAGATAAAGGTTCATTAACCAGTGTGCGGGCAAAAAAATTGGCTTTAACCAGTTTAGCAATTTCATCCAGGGTTTTTTTATCGGCTGAACGGGCATCTACCTGAAGGGAGGTTAAGGTGTTTTCTTTCTTTTCCGTTGTTTTATATTTCAAAAACTGGTAATTGCTTAGTAACAAGCCTTCGGTAAAAGCGGCGGTTAACTCTGTATCGGAAGATGCATTATATAAAGAGGCTTCTTTTACTTTTTGGCCATTTAAAAATTTATTGAGGCTATAACCGGCTTTGCGGGTTTCTTCCAGCGCTTTAAACTTTTCTTTAGTGGTATCAATTTTAACCACGCTTAAAGTTTTGCCTTCAGCGTTTTTTTGGCAGGTATTACCTTTCTTCTCGTCGAAAAATTTCTGTACGGCGCTTAGGTCTGCCTTTGATAAACCTAAGGAAGCCAGTGAAGTGTCCTTATCAATAAGTATAATGCTGTGGTCGAATTTGCTGTAATCTTTACAAACCTGAAGTTCAATAGTCATGCGTTAAATTTTTTGTGGGGGCTAAGATAACTTTTTAGGGGGAATGGAATTTTGGCTGTACGCGTAAAAGGGGGCTGGGAGGATTTTTAAGCAAGGCGGGAGCCGAGTATAAAGCGGCAAACTTCAAATTCATTTTCTTTTACCCTGAAAGCTATTACGCAATCATTATTGGCGTAACACCTGTAATTGAATTTTGCTAAAGACGGGTGTTTACAAATGGCAAATTTAGCCCTGGATGCAGCCAGCCTGAAGATTACGTTTTCGATTTTCTCCAACCACCGGTCACCGCTGCCCGTTGTATTCATGCTTTCCACAAAAGCGGAGGCTTTAAGCAGCGCGTTAATCGCCCTTTTACGAAGAACTAGTTTCATTTTTTCGTTCTTGTTTTTGCCAATTGCTTTTTGATGTAAGCGAATGCTTCTTTTGCATCAACTGCTTCACCATCGTCTTTGGCCAGCCATTCTTCAAGGCGCTTTTGGCTCACTTTCGGACCAGGCAGGGCCATTTCTTCATCGGTAAGCTCATGGTCTTTAACTGGTTCAATACCCATATCTTTAGCCAGTTTAACCAGTTGGTTCAATTTTGATTTTGAGCTTGATTGAAAAGTGATAGTATTCATAGTGCTACGAAGATAATTAATATAGCTCAAAGGTTAATCGGGCTTTTGAGCTTTTTTGTGTGGGACTTGTGGGACATTGGTGACTTAGTAAAGGCTCGCTTGTTGCAAATGAGCCAACAGCCTCCTCATCCTAAATCCCCCGCATAAGGCGGGATGAAACACTTCTCTGAGGGAGAAGGACTTTGCATACCTGTTAAGCGAAAGAAGGGCGATAATTTGGCGGGTAACATACAGCTAAGGTAACTGGCTAATAATCTTATTTTTGCCGGGTGTCGGGATTGTATTTGAAGAAATCTTTAGGGCAGCATTTTTTGAAGGACGAAAGTGTGCTGCAAAGAATTGCCGGGGCCATTGGTGATTTAAGCCGTTTTAAAACCGTGGTTGAAATCGGGCCGGGTATGGGTGCATTAACTGCATACCTGATAAAAGATAAACCTGACAATTTTTATGTGGTTGAGCTGGATGACCGGTGGGCCGCCCATTTGCTGCAAACCCATCCTATACTGAGGGGCAAACTTATTCACCAGGATTTTTTGCAAACGGATTTAAGTTTTTTGCAGAACCCGGCGCATATAGTTGGCAACTTTCCTTACAATATTTCGTCACAGATAGTTTTCAGAATTATTGACCACCGGGATGTGGTTAGCGAAATGACCGGGATGTTTCAGAAAGAGGTGGCCTTGCGCATTGCTGCCAAACCGGGGTCGAAAGCCTATGGGGTGATGAGCGTTTTGGCGCAGGCATTTTACGATTGCGAATATTTATTTGATGTGCCGCCTGAAAGTTTTAACCCGCCGCCTAAAGTTATGTCGGGGGTTATCAGGCTGACGAGGAGAGCAACGAAAACATTAAGTTGTAATGAAGACGAGTTTAAAAAGGTGGTAAAAACGGCATTCAACCAGCGCCGCAAAACCATGCGCAACAGTTTAAAGGAATTGGTGATTGATAAAGCGATACTGGAAAACGATACCTTTAACCTGCGGCCCGAGCAGCTTTCGGTGGCGGCTTTTGAAGAACTGACGCAGTTGATATACCCGGTAAAATAATTTAAAAAATGAGGATGGGGGGCGGGTTGTTAGTAATAAATAAAATAGTTCATCTTGCAGATGTGCCGCCCTTTCCGTCTCCTCATAGATGTTTGGAAGACAG
>PMXD01000203.1 GCA_003165895.1 Bacteroidota bacterium
TGCTTTTCTACATAGCAGTCTCCGGTAGCATAACTATTGCCAACAGTTACATAATTGGTGCCATCTATTGCGCCCATCAGCAAGGATAACGAGTCTTGAGGCCCCCCGGTAGTATCAGACCAGGCCTTATTAACCAGTACCTGTGCGTTTAAAGATGTTACCAAAAGCGTGAGTAGAAAAAGGAGGGCAGAAGTGTAGAGAATGTGTTTCATAGAGGAGGATTATGATGAACAATATTTAAAGCTAAATACTATTTAAAATAAATCATCATGTCTATTTTTTCAGACTCCCTGTTTTCCGTATATAAAAATGAGCTAAATAGTTCATTATGCTTTATGCAGCCCTTAAATATTATTTTCAAATATTTTTTCGTGTAATACTTGCTGGCAGGTCTTATCAAGTTGTGTCAAGACATGCGGTAGGCCTGAGCAAACAAAATAATACATACATTATAAATGCGGCTACCACGGAGTCCTCGTTTTTAAAACGATGACCAGTTGCGGGAACTTTCGAACAACGGGATAGAAAAAGGCAACTGGCAGCTTATTTAAGCTTAACCCAGATTTATAAAAGCACAAACCATCTTGAGGGGAAAGTGCCTTTAAGGTATTTTAAAATCGAAAAAAAACGGTAGTCACTGTCACCGTATAAAAAGGGACAAAATATTGATAATCAACAAAGTAATGTAAAAAAAGTGACACCGTTCCGCATGGTGTCGTGCTCTGCATGGGGCGGCTGCTCTGCGTGAGTGATAGAAGCGTAAACCCTCCCGCACAAAGCTGCGGGATNNGGAAAGCCTCCCGCACAAAGCTGCGGGATAAACTCCGCGATGCTTTGGGAGCGAGGAGTTCCCGATGAGACATCGGGATAAATTCCGCAGATAGCCTGACCCGGGGTTTTGGGAGGGCACGCCCCATTAGTGTACGAAACATGCAAAAGTGCCAACAGCCGGCCTCACCCGCCCTTTGCTGCGCTGGGGCACCCCTCTCCATCGCAAGCGATAGAGAGGGAACAGCATAAGCTTATTTTGGCCCATGTTTCCAGGTTTCGAACAGTAGTGGGCACGCCCGGTTATAATAATGTCTTCCACTCTGTGCTTTCTCAAAATAGCATAAATAGGCGCAAAATGTGTAGGTTTGAATCTAAATTCGACACATGAATTTTCTGGATTTTGAAAAACCGATTGCCGACCTGTATGCCCAACTCGACCTTTTAATAGAGAGTGGCCAGCGGGAGCATGTTACCATTGAAGAGAAGAAACGCCAACTGGAATACGACATAAGGGATAAGCAAAGAGAGATTTACCGCAACCTAACAGTTTGGCAACGCATACAGGTTAGCAGGCATCCCGACCGGCCTTACAGCTTGTTTTATATTGAATACATCTGCGACCAGTTTATAGAGCTTTTCGGCGACCGTAATTTTAAAGATGATAAGGCCATTGTTGGCGGCCTGGGAAATATTGATGGAAAGACTTACATGATTATAGGGCATCAAAAAGGAAGCAACACCAAAATGCGGCAGTACCGCAATTTTGGTATGCCTAACCCGGAAGGTTACCGTAAGGCTTTGCGGTTAATGAAACTTGCTGAGAAATTTAATAAACCCATTATTACTTTGATTGATACGCCGGGGGCTTTTCCCGGCGAGGAAGCTGAGGCCCGCGGGCAGGGCGAAGCAATTGCGCGTAACCTGATGCAAATGGCCGCATTAAAAGTACCGGTGCTATGTATTGTAATTGGCGAAGGCGCATCGGGTGGCGCTTTGGGCATAGGCGTGGGCGATAGGATGCTGATGCTTGAAAACACCTGGTATTCGGTTATTTCGCCAGAGTCGTGTTCTTCGATTTTATGGAGAAGCTGGGATTATAAAGAAAAGGCGGCAGAGGCTTTAAAACCTACGGCGCATGACCTTTTGCAGTTTGGTATTATTGACGGCATTGTAAAGGAACCTGTAGGCGGGGCACATTCGAACCCCGAAGAAATGGCCAAAACACTTAAAAAGACCATCATTAAAAATATTGCCGAACTGGAAGCCCACAGCCCGTTAGAAAGGATTAACCAGCGCATTGACAAATACTCTCGCATTGGTGTTTATGAAACGATGGATGAAAAGGAGGCGTAATGAAATATTGGGACAGCATAAGGAACTATTTTTATAAAAGAACTTTGGGGGAGCGGGTTAAAAACCTGAACGTTAAGCATAACATTATTAACTGGAGCGATGCCAAAAGTATTGGGATTGTTTATGACAGCACCAACCCCGATAACGACACGGTTATTGCAGGTTTTGCCCAAAAATTGCGTGCAGAGAACAAACTGGTGGAAATACTTGGCTTTGTGAACGATAAAAAGATTGATACCAAAGCCGGGGTTACCGTGTTTAATAAAAAGAACCTTACCTGGGCGCAGGTGCCTGATGATGAGCGGGTAGAAAAATTTGCCGCTCAAAACTTTGACCTTCTGTTCGGCTGCTTTATTGGCGAGAACCTGCCACTTGAATTTGTCACCCGCATTTCGAAAGCCCGCTGGCGGGTGGGGGCTTATGTTGAAAACAAGACTGACTGCAACGATATGATGGTAAACGTTAGCGGCAAAACCGACCTGCCATACCTGATTGAACAAACCACTTACTTTTTAAATCAAATTAAATATGATCAGTAGTAAATTACGGGGCACCGGTGTGGCCCTTGTTACCCCCTTTACTAAAAGCGGCGAGGTAGATTATAACGGACTTGAAAAACTGATTGACCACTGCATACATGGTGGTATTGAGTACCTGGTATCGCTGGGTACTACCGGCGAGTCGGTTACTCTTTCATCTGAAGAAAAACTGGATGTGCTGAATTTTACTATCGAAAAAGCTGCAAAGCGGGTACCTATCGTGNNGCCGTGGCGGCTGCTTCGCCGGTGCCGGTGTTGCTTTACAACGTGCCGGGCAGAACATCGAGCAATATAAAAGCTGAAACTACTTTGAGGCTGGCAAACGAGATTGAAAATATCATTGGTATTAAAGAAGCCTCGGGCGACTTTGGCCAGTGTATGCAGATAGTAAAAAACAAGCCGAAGGATTTTTTAGTGATTTCGGGCGATGATAATATTACCCTGGGTTTAATGGCCTATGGTTTTGACGGGGTTATTTCGGTAGTAGGGCAGGCCTTTCCGAACACTTTCTCTGAAATGGTTAGGCATTGCCTGAAGGGCGATTTTACCGGAGCCCGTAAACTTCATTACGAACTGAACGACATAACCGACATGCTTTTTGCCGAAGGCAACCCTGCCGGTGTAAAAGCGGCACTCGAAATATTAGGTGTTTGCGAAAAACATGTGCGCCTGCCGCTGGTGGGTATATCTGATGGGCTTACAAGCAAGCTAAAGGCGGCTATTAGGGAATTGTGATTTATGAATTATGAATGCTGAATTGGGATTTCTGAATTATGATTTGTGAATTATGAATTAAATACCCACCTCATGGGCTAATTCTGCCTTTCAAATCAGCATTCAGAAATCAACAATCAGCAATCCCCAAATCAGCAATACGGCAACTTTTACTCCCTTTAAATCAGCAGGTTAGAAATATAATTTTACCTTTTTATCACAACGTGTAACCTTGTTTATACAACCCCGTTAAAGATAGCTACATAATGCTTTAAGTTTTAGAAAGAGTCGGGGGTCAGGGCCCGGCTCTTTTGCTTTTATACCCCTACGGATTTCTGATTGTTGAATTATGATTTTTGAATTAATACCCGCTTCAGGTGCTGATTCTGGCATTTAAATCAGCAATCAGCAATCAAAATTCAGCAATCATAAATCATCAATCAAAAATCAACAATAAAGCTCTACAACTGCGTTTTAAGCTTTATTAAGTCCGATTGGTTTCTTCAAACCAGCTAAAAATCTATATTTGCGAGCCTTTTTATGATGCAGACCCAAGTTTATTACCTAAAATCCATTTGCAGCCAGTCGGTTTTTTGCCGGAGGCTTGCAAATCAGTTGAAAGGCATATTGCGCGTTTTACCCGCAATAACCTGTGGCCTGCTGTTTATGCTTTTGTTAGGCGTAATGGGTTGCGATACCCCTGAAAAAGCCCTCAAAAGCACCGATATTAACTACAAAAAAGCCAAAGCAATTTCGTGGTATAACAAGAAGGAATACTACAAATGTATACCCGTTTTTGAAGAGCTGATTGGCCTGATGAAAGGCCGCCAAAGCACCGAGGACCTGTATTACATGTATGCCAACGCCAACTATCAGCAGGGCGACTATATGATTTCGGCTTACCACTTCAAAAACTTTTACGATTTATACCCTAACAGCGAAAAGGCCGAAGAGTGTTTGTTTATGTATGCCAAAAGCTACGAGCGCCTTTCGCCCAAACCCAGCCTCGACCAAAGTTATACCCTGAAGGCCCTGGATGCGTTCCAGCTCTTTTTAAATGCTTTTCCCAATGGCCATTATACCAGCGAAGTTAACGTAGCTGTTACCGGCATGCGTAAAAAGCTTGAAACCAAGGCCCTGAATGCAGCTGAATTATATTATAGAACCAGCAATTACAAAGCCGCTGCTACCTGTTATATCAATATCCTAAAACAATTTCCCGATATAAGCGAAGGGGAGTTTGTAACCCTGATGATCATTAAGTCTAACTATGAATATGCTAAAAACTCAATCCCCGTTAGAAAGTCAGACAGGTTTGAGCATGTTATAAAAAGCTATGGCGACTTTAAAGAGAAGTTCGGGCAAAGTAAATTCCTGGCCGAGGCTGCCGGGTACGAACATGATGCACATTACATGGCCGCACTAAGCGCTTTTGAATGGGCCGAAGTTTGTAACCTGGAAGACCGCGAAAACAACTTTAACATCTTCTTCCGCGAGGCCAAAGACAACCTGCCTGCCATTACCGATAAAAAGCAAAACGACCAGATAACCCAGATGATTGAAAAGGGCTATTTTTTGATTATAAAAAGCAACTTTCAGGCAAGCGAAGAGAAGAAGAAAGAGCAAAAACTGCCCTTTTTAGAGAAAACTGTCAAAACTTATTATAATTTTGTGGATAAATACCCCAAAAGCCGTTTTTCGAAAGAAGCGGAAAAAATGTTTAATATTTCAACTGAACTGATTAAAAAAATTAAAGGTAATGGATAAAGTTAAGAAGATTAAAATGACCCAGATTAACCCGCTGATTGAAACCCAGAACCTGGAAGAAATGGCCCGCGAAAGTGGTAACGTATACGAAGCTATTTATACCATTGCGCGCCGTGCAAACCAGATAAGCAAAGAAATAAAGGAAGAATTGCACAGCAAGCTTGAAGACTTTGCGTCGCATACCGATAACCTGGAAGAAATACACGAAAACCGCGAGCAGATTGAAATCTCGAAGTTTTACGAAAAACTTCCTCACCCTACCATTTTAGCTACCAAGGAATTTCAGAACCACGAGTTAACAACCCGTACCATCGAAGAAACACCAACGGTTTAATTGATTGTTATCAGGGGCAGGTTCCCTGAATTCAATATAAGATTACATTTGTGGAGGCTTGGCTTTGGCTTCCCCTTTAGGGGACGGGAGGGGCTGAGCCTCACGCAATTTGAACGTAACTCTTATGAGCAGACTAAAAGACAAAAAGATAGTATTGGGCGTGTGTGGTTCAATAGCAGCTTACAAAGCCGCTGTTTTAACCCGCCTGCTGGTAAAAGCCGGAGCAGAAGTGAAAGTTATTCTCACTTCTTCGGCTTCTGCATTTATAACCCCGCTTACCCTCTCAACCCTCAGCAAAAACCCGGTACTTACCGACTTTACCTCTGCCGACGGCAGCCACTGGAACAGCCACGTTGAACTGGGCCTGTGGGCCGATGCCATGGTAATAGCCCCAACCAGCGCCAACACCCTTTCAAAAATGGCCAATGGCAATTGCGACAACATGTTGCTGGCCACCTACCTATCGGCCAGGTGCCCCGTATTCTTCGCCCCCGCCATGGACCTTGATATGTGGAAACACAAAGCCGTTAAACGCAATATAGACTACCTCCTCAGCTACGGCAACATCCTCATCCCCGTTGAACACGGCGAACTCGCCAGCGGCCTCACCGGCGACGGCCGCATGGCCGAGCCCGAACATATTATCGGGCATTTGAGGGAGTATTTTCAATAACAAAACTTTATTTTAATGGGCGTGCCCCTCGCAAAGCCTCGGGTCGTGCTATCCGTGGAATTTATCCCGATGCCTCATCGGGAAGTCCGCACTCGCAAAGCCTCGCGGAGTTTATCCCGCANNCTTTGTGCGGGAGGCTTTCCACTGCAAACCTTCACGTGAACAGCCTTTGTCTGAACTATGATTCATGTGATTATAAGATTAAAACCATGATTAAATACAGAGCAACTGCCCTGCTGCTAAAACTCCCCTCCTGATTCAGGAGGGGCTGCCCTGGAGGTGGTTAGGCTGTTTGGCAACTTTCCCCCACCGACGGAATGCCGCTGGAAAGGGGTGGGGGGTGGTTTCCACTTTAAAAACTACTTGGTTGATTATCAATACATTAATCTCTCAAGACCCCTTTCCAAGGAAACCACCCCCCTTTCCATTTCAAGCCCTGAAAGGGCGATAAGATAACAGCACAGGGTGTCAGCCCTGTGTAAAACCCCACCACCCCTCATCAAGCCCTGAAAGGGCGCAATACCCTCCCTCACGGAATCCCGTATAAATTCAAATCCTCATATTAATCAACCGGTTATATTTAATTTAAATTCTAAATTGCATTTGCAAAACAAATGACCCACGCCAACCAAAACCCCGAACAACTGGCCCGCGACCATATCGACAAGCTACTGCTTGCCAGCGGATGGGTTATTCAGGATAAAAAGAACATCAACCGCGTGGCCTCATTGGGTGTTGCTATAAGAGAGTATCAAACCGATGTGGGCCCTGCCGATTATGTATTGTTTGTGGAAGGCAAACCCATCGGCATTATAGAAGCCAAGCGCGAAGAAGAAGGCCACCGCCTTACCACCGTCGAAGAACAATCAGTTGAATACGCAACCTCCAAACTAAAATACTGCGATAACGCCGCCCTGCCATTTGTGTACGAAAGCACCGGCGAGCTAACCCGCTTTACTGATTACCGCGACCCTAAACCCCGCTCGCGCCCCGTATTTACTTTCCACCGCCCCGAAACCTTTCAGGAGTGGTTGAAAAAAGATAAATCATTGCGCACCGGTTTGCAGGATATACCCGCCCTGCCCACCGAAGGCCTGCGCGACTGTCAGATAAGCGCTATCAACAACCTTGAGCACTCCTTTAAGGAAAATCGGCCCAAGGCACTGATACAAATGGCCACCGGTTCGGGCAAAACCTATACGGCCATTACGTTTATATATAGGCTGCTGAAATACGCCGGCGCCAAACGCATTTTATTTTTGGTGGATACCAAAAACCTGGGCGAACAGGCCGAGCAGGAATTTATGAGCTTTGTGCCCAATGATGATAACCGCAAGTTTACCGAGCTGTATGCCGTAACCCGCCTTAAAAGCAGTTTTATACCACCCGATAACCAGGTTTACATCAGCACCATACAGCGCATGTATGCTATCCTGCAGGACAAAGAACTCGACGAAAAAGCCGAGGAAGAAAACCCTAACGAAACCCGCTTTGCAGGCAAACAACCACTACCCGTGGTTTACAACGAAAAAGTGCCCATCGAATTTTTTGATTTTATAGTGGTAGACGAATGCCACCGCAGCATTTACAATTTGTGGAAACAGGTGCTCGATTACTTTGATGCATTTCAGATTGGGCTTACTGCTACACCCGATAACCGCACCTTTGGCTACTTTAACCAAAACCTGGTATCCGATTACGGGTACGAAAAAGCGGTTATTGACGGCGTGCTGGTGCCTTACAACGTATTTACCATACAAACCAAAATAACTAAGGACGGCAGCAAAATTGGCCTTGGCGAATTTGTAGATAAACGCGAACGCCTTACCCGTAAAAAATTTTACGAGGCAACTGATGAAGACATTGAATACAGCGGCAAACAACTCGATAAAGACATCGTAAACCCCAGCCAGATACGCCTTATCATCCGCGCCATAAAAGAAAATCTCCCTGTCATGTTTCCGGACCGGTATTCGGATTCGGCTGTTTCTCCCTCTCCTTTAGGAGAGGGCCGGGGTGAGGCTGGCACTTTTGAAGTACCGAAGACCTTAATCTTCGCCAAAACCGACAGCCACGCCGAAGATATTATTGACATAGTGCGCGAAGAATTTGGCGAGGAAAATAAGTTTTGCAAAAAGATAACCTACCGCAGTGTTGAAGACCCTAAATCGGTATTGCAGCAGTTTAGAAACGATTATTACCCGCGCATTGCGGTTACGGTAGATATGATTGCCACCGGTACCGATATACGGCCGCTGGAAGTGCTGGTGTTTATGCGCGATGTAAAAAGCCGCAGCTATTACGAGCAGATGAAAGGCCGCGGCACCCGCACCATTAGCCTGGAGGAATTGCGCACCAAGGGCACGCCCACCGCTAAATTTGCAAAAGACCACTTTGTAATTATTGATGCTATTGGGGTGGAGAGCTCACAAAAAACCGATAGCCGCCCGCTGGAGAAAGCACCGGGCATGAGTTTAAAAGACGTATTGCAAAACGTGGCCATGGGCAATACGCAGGAAGAAATACTAAGCACCCTCGCCAACCGGTTGATACGCTTAGACAGGCAGATAAACGAAAAAGAAAAAGCAAATTTTGCACAACAGGCCAACGGCTTTACCATTGCCCATGTAGTAAAACAATTGCTGAACGCGCACGACCCCGATACTGTAGAAAAAACAGAAAGCCGCATACGCACCGAAATGCAGGGCCAGCCACCGCTGCACATTAATGCCGCGATTGAAAAGGAAAAACAAAAAATTGTTGACGAGGCCGTGGCTGTATTTAATAACCCCGACCTGCGCAATTACATTGTTGACATACGCAAAAAATACGACCAGGTAATTGACAACATTAACCAGGACACCATAACCAATATAGGTTGGGTGAAGGACCAGCAGCAAAGCGCCACAACCACCATTACCGATTTTACGGCATGGATAGAAAGCCATAAAAACGAAATAACCGCCCTGCAGATTTTTTACGCCCAGCCCTACCGCCGCCGCGAACTTACTTTTACCATGATTAAGGAAGTATTTGATTTGCTGAAAACCGAAAAGCCCCTGCTGGCCCCCATGCAGGTATGGCGCGCGTACGAGCAACTGGGGCAGGCCAATGGCTCACCAAAAAACGAATTGATTGCACTGGTATCATTAATACGCCGGGTAAGCGGCACCGACGCACAACTTACCCCCTACGATAAAACCGTAGATAAAAATTTTCAGGACTGGGTATTTAAAAAGCAGGCGGGCACTATTAAGTTTACCAACGAACAAATGCAATGGCTGCGCATGATAAAAGACTATGTTGCAGGCAGTTTCCATGTAGGCAAAGATGATTTTGAACTCGACCCCTTTAACAAAGAAGGCGGCTTAGGCAAAATGTGGCAATTATTTGGAGCGCAAACGGATGGTATTATTGATGAATTAAATGAGGTGTTAGCAGCATAAGGCAAATTAATTTTGGGACATTTGGGACTCGGGGGACAGGGCAAGTAAGTGGGAAACCTTATAGTCCCACAAGTCCCCAAAGTCTCAAGAAGAAAAAGCAATGGAAAGCAATAAAAATAATACAGATGGCTTTATACCCCTGCACGGCGGCTACCGCAACCTGATAACCTACCAAAAAGCAGAGGTTATTTATGATGGCACAGTGTATTTTACCAACCGGTTCTTTAAAAAATACGACCGCACCATTGACCAGATGGTGCAGGCCGCCCGTTCAGGAAAACAAAATATTGTAGAGGCAAGCATGGCATCGGGCACCAGTAAAGAGACTGAAATAAAACTAACCAATGTAGCCCGCGCCAGCCTGGAAGAACTTTTAATTGACTATGAAGATTTTTTAAGAAACAGCAAACTAAAAATTTGGGCAAAAGACCACCGCTTAACCGTGCGGTTTCGGGAATTAAACAAAACACCAAATGCCAACTATCAGACCTATATTAAAGCCATTGAAAACCCTGAGCCTGAAATTTGTGCTAATTCAATGATTTGCCTGATACGCATTGTAAGCTACCTTTTAAGCCAGCAAATAAAATCATTAGAGAAAGCATTTATTAACGAAGGAGGATTAAGAGAAAGAATGACCAAAGCAAGAATTGAAAAAAGAAGCAAGCGCTAAGCAGCATATCTAAAAAATTTCTTGGGACTTTGGCGACATGTGGGACTGACTTGCAAGTCCCAAGAGTCCCAAGAAGGCCCCAAAAGACAAATGCAACAGAAAATGAGTGAAGTGATTAATTTACCGGAAGTAAAAACNNAACAGTGGGATAGTAAGTATTTTGGCACTTTGGCGACAGTGGGGGACTTGCAAACCAGTCCTCAATGTCCCAAAAGTCCCAAGAAGGAAACTAGCAAAGTAATATGAGTGAGGTTAATAATTTACCAAAAGGTTGGCGGCGTGTGGGGCTTGACGAGTTATGCGATAAACTATCGCTGAACAAAATTAAGATAAAACAAAAGGATTATTTATCGGAAGGTAAATACCCAGTGGTGGACCAAGGGCAGGAATTGATTGGAGGTTATTACAATAACGAAAAATTTATTGTACCTAATGAGCCTCCATTTATAATTTTCGGAGACCACACTAAGGTTAAAAAATATATTCCTTTTAAATTCATAGCTGGGGCAGATGGCGTTAAGGTTTTAACCGCAAAGGCAGGGATAAACCCTAAGTTTTTATTCTATTCTTTGTTTACTATAAAAATAGAAGACAAAGGATATGCAAGGCATTTTCAACTTTTAGAAAAGGAATTATTTCCACTTCCTCCGAACAAACAAACCCAAGACGCCATTGTCTCCAAAATAGAAGAACTATTTAGCGAGTTAGATAATGGCATTGAAAACCTGCGCACCGCCCAGCAACAATTAAAAACCTATCGCCAAAGCGTTTTAAAATGGGCGTTTGAAGGGAAATTAACTGTGGGACTTGTGGGACACGGGGGACTGCCTGGTGCGTCCCCGGTGTCCCAGAAGTCCCACAAAAATGCAAATGACAGCTTAATTACCGGTGGGGTTAATGATTTGCCGGAGGGGTGGAAATGGGTGAAATTGGGTGAGGTTATGGAAAGCGTTAGAAACGGATATTCAAAAAAGCCGGATGACAATGGGCAAAAAAAAATATTGCGAATCAGTTCAGTTAGACCAAACTCTGTAGATCTTACAGATGTGCGGTTTTTAGAAACTACAATTGGTTCTGAAAACGAAATAAGAGAAGACGACCTCTTGTTTACCAGGTACAATGGAAGCAGAGATTATGTTGGTGTTTGTGGTAGGGTGCCGAATTTAAAGGAAACAATTTATTATCCTGATAAACTCATTCGTTGTAGGCCAATAGCAAAGGATAAACTGCATTCTTTGTATTTACAATATGCATCAAACTATGGGGAAGCAAGAAAATATGTTCTTAGCAGAATAAAAACCACAGCGGGTCAAACAGGTATTGCTGGCAGCGAAATAAAACAGATACCAATTCCCTTAGCACCAGTTCAAGAACAAACCGCCGTTGTCGAAGCAATCGAAAGCCGTCTAAGCGTAGCTGATAAATTAGAAGAAACCATTAGCCAAAGTTTGCAACAGGCGGAGGCTTTAAGGCAGAGTATTTTGAAAAGAGCGTTTGAGGGGAGGTTGGTAAATTAGATATTTAGAATTCTACCTTTGCAGAACTACAATCCAAAACTATGGATCATTTAAAAATAAAATCGTTTGGACCAATTGCCGAAGCAGATGTTAAGTTCGGAGACTTGACCATATTGGTTGGCCCTCAGGCGAGTGGGAAAAGTATTTTTTTACAGCTTTTTAAATTGCTGATTGACAAATACCATATTCGCCAGATTTTGGGTGAATACAGTTTTTCATGGGGAAAAGATCCGGATAAGTTATTAGACGCATATTTCGGCGAGGGAATGTCGAAAATTTGGAAGGATGATGCCTCGGTGCAGTTAGATGGAAAATCCATTTCAAAGAGTTTTATTTTGCCTAAGTCAGGAAGATATGAGGGTTTGGAGGAGAATGTGTTCTATATACCGGCACAACGTATTTTAAGTGTGGCAGATGGCAGGCCAAAAAATTTCCGGGAATGGGAAAATTCTACTCCCTATGTTTTAAGGCAGTTTAGCGAAACTATTCGCCAGATGCTGCAGAACGGCATGGGAAAACTGGACTCCATTTTCCCTATTGCCACACGTTTAAAAGAACCTTTGCAGCAATCTTTTAGTAGCAGTATTTTTCATGGTGGGAAAGTAGTTTTTGAGGAAAGGAATGGGCAGAAAAAATTAATGATGCATATTGATGGCATGAGTGTTCCGTTTATTACATGGAGCGCCGGTCAAAAAGAGTTTATGCCGTTGTTACTTGGTTTTTACTGGTTATATCCACCGGTTAAAGGGGCCAAAAAAACAAATGTGCAATATGTGATACTTGAAGAACCTGAAATGGGCTTGCATCCCGAAGCAATCAAATCAGTTATTCTGCAGGTGATTGATTTGCTTTCCCGTGATTATAAAGTGATAATATCCACCCACTCCCCTGTTTTATTGGAATTTGCCTGGGCATTTAATTATATGAAGCAAGCCGATACCACTGATACTGCGTGGCTTGAACTATTTGATATAAAGGGTACTTGGTCGGCAAAAAAAATATTTCACAACATTGCTAAAAACAAAACCATTAACACCTACTTTTTTGATAGAGAAAACAATAAGGTGATTACGAAGAATATCTCGTCATTGGATGCGGGAAGTGAAGATAGTGGTATATCGGATTGGGGTGGGCTTACTGGGTTTGCTTCGAAGGCATCCGATTTGGTATCAAAAATTGTTTCGTTATGAGTTTTAGAAACGCTGTTCTCGGTACACCTTCAATCGCTGCCAGCTATCAAAACGGATTACGCGCTTTAGGTGCGTATAGTGCTAAAATTGCTCCGGCAAATACAAGAAAGTGCGAAGGAAGTGTTGATTTGGATGCCTGTTTAAGAGCCGGAGACCCGCAAGGTTCCAGGTGGGATTATGCGATAGGTTATGAAGGCTTGGCGTACTTTGCAGAAGTTCATTCTGCTTCGGGACAGGTGAGCAAGGTAATAGATAAAGTAAATTGGTTACGAAACTGGCTCAGGAACGATGGAGCACGGCTTGCTGCAATCCATTATCCCGGCGGAAACTTTCATTGGATACCAATCGGCGGTGTAAATATTTTGGGTAAAGAGCGGTTACGTTTAGCTCAAAATAAAATAGTAATAAAATCACGTCTTTCACTTCCTGCAAATGAGTAATACCAATTCCACCAACACCTCCGGCATAGTTTCCAAAGTATGGGCCTTTTGCAACACCCTGCGCGACGATGGCGTTGGTTACGGTGATTATTTAGAGCAACTTACTTACCTGCTGTTTTTAAAAATGGCAGATGAGTACAGCAAGCCACCTTACAGCCGCAAAATGCCCATACCCAAAGCCTATAACTGGGAAACCCTGATAGGCAAAAGCGGTGGCGAGCTGGAGTTTCATTACGGCAACATGCTGCGCGAGCTGGCGCATGAAAAAGGAATACTGGGCCAGATATTTATTAAAAGCCAGAACAAGATACAAGACCCCGCCAAGCTGTATAAGCTGATTGCCCTGATAAACGCCGAGCAATGGGTAATGATGGGTGTTAAAGACAAAGGCGAAATATACGAGGGCCTGCTGGAGAAAAATGCAGAAGATACCAAAAGCGGCGCCGGCCAGTATTTTACCCCACGCGCATTAATACGCGCCATGGTAGAGTGCGTGCGCCCCCAACCCAACAAAACCATTGCCGACCCTGCCTGTGGCACCGGTGGTTTCTTTTTAGCTGCGTACGATTGGCTGGTTGATAATTGCGACCTGGATAAAGACCAAAAGAAGTTTTTAAAATTCAACACCTTTTACGGCAACGAAATTGTAGCCGGTACCCGCCGCCTGGCCCTCATGAATTTGTTCCTCCACAACATAGGCGATATTGACAGCGATAATTTTATTTCGCCTAATGATTCGCTGATTGCCGATAGTGGTGTGCGTTACGATTACGTATTAGCAAACCCACCCTTCGGCAAAAAAAGCAGTATGACCTTTACCAACGAAGAAGGCGAGCAGGAGAAAGAAGACCTTACCTACAACCGCCAGGATTTTTGGGTAACCACCAGCAACAAGCAGCTCAACTTTGTGCAGCACATAAAAAGCATGCTCAAAACAACAGGCCAGGCCGCAGTAGTACTACCCGATAACGTTTTATTCGAAGGCGGCGCCGGCGAAACCGTCCGCAAAAAATTATTGGAAACTACCGACCTGCACACCATCCTGCGTTTACCCACCGGCATCTTCTACGCCAACGGCGTAAAAGCAAACGTCCTCTTCTTCGACGGCAAACCCAGCAGCAAAGACCCATGGACAAAAGAAGTATGGGTTTACGATTACCGAACCAACGTTCACCACACTCTCAAAAAAAATCCCCTCAAACTTGAAGACCTCAAAGACTTCATAACCTGCTACAACCCCAAAAACCGTCACAAGCGCAAAGAACTATACAGTGTATCAAACCCCGAAGGCCGCTGGCGCAAATTTACCTACGATGAAATAGTAGCCCGCGATAAAACGAGTTTGGATATTACATGGCTGAAAGATAAATCGCTCGCCGATTTGGATAATCTGCCAGACCCGGATGTTTTGGCTCTTGAAATAGTAGAAAACATGGAAGCCGGCCTGGAAAGTTTTAAGGCGATTATTGCGAGCCTCAACGCTGGTAAATAAATTATTAATACGGGTCTTTCGCCCTTTCAGGGCTGTAGATTTGTACGATGTAGCTTACACCGGGCTTCACCCGGTGCTGTTATATTACGCCGCTTTCAGGGCTTAATGCAAAACAGGCAAATACAACCACCTCCAGGGCTGCTTCCCGCCCAAAACTGCGGGACAGGCTCTCCTTGAAAAAAGGAGGAGAGTTTTAGCAGCCGGGCGGCTGTTCTGTATTAATCATGCCTTTAATCCTATAATCATGTAAATCATGGTTCAGACAAAGGCTGTTATCTTCCGCCACTTTCAGCGCCAAATACATAACATACAACAACTAAGGTTTCTCCTTAATATCAAATCCTTCGCTAAAAAACTCCTTTAAGGTTATTCCATGCATTTCAATCAGCTTAACTATTGAGCTGAATTGCATATCGGTACCCCGCTCATACCTTCCATACTGTGAGCGGCCGATTTTATTTTCATAAGCAAAAAATTCATAGTTTGTAAACCCTTTCTTTTTCCTGAGTGCGGTTATCCGTTTGCCCAGGTTTTTGAGTTGTTTTTCTACCGTAGTTTCCGGTGTATCCTTTTCTGTATTCTTTTTCATCCTCCAAAACTCTTACTAATACGCCTCATTCATTACCCCCTATATATTAACTCATATAAATTACCCTTTAAAAATTACCCGCTAAAAGGTTCTTTTTTAAAAAATGTTTTTACCTTTGCTTTTAATAGGCGTTAACGGAAAAACTGTAATCATCAGCAACATTATTTCCTTTATTGATAATACCCGGTTCCTATCCAAAAAGCTCGCCTGGTTAACAGGCCCGGCTTCCACCATTCCCTTTTAAACCGGGGTGTGTTTATCTGTAAAGCGTTGCTGCATAATTGTGTTTTCATGCATTAAGCGTAGCCTCCTGCGTTTAATTGCTCCGGTGCTTCTATAAACAACTACTAACAATATTTAGCTATGGAAATCATCCTCCCCGCCAATTTGCCCGCAGCATTACCCAAAAAACTCTATCTCAAAAACGGGTCGTTCAGCATACACATCAACACCATCCATCAAAACACTATTGATAACTGCACCATACAGTTCTATCACTCCCAATCCCTCTATCCGCCCTTCGAACGTAAATACTGGCGCGATGCCCAACAACCCATTCGCAACCTTCTTTTTGATACAGACGAAACCGACTTTAACCTCTGCGCCGATATGTGCAAAGTAATATCCCCCATATTGGATGAAGACGATGAGGTAGTTATGATATCGCTGTTTTGATACCGCAGTAACCGGGCTTTACCCGGTACTGTTATATTACGCTGCCCCGGGTAAGTCGGGATGAAACACTTTCAGGGCTTAATGCAAAACAGCCAAAAACACCCCCTTGAGCGTAGCACGTTTTTTGAGCGAACGCGCCCCGCCCAGTTGTCGTATAACGCCTCTTTCAATCCTTAATGTATATGAAATAATATATAAGTGTATAGGGGGGGGTAGGTAGCAGTTTTTTGTTAAAATTTAACGTAAATAGTTAATAATCAATTGATTGATGATTTTCTTCTGCTACCTACCCCCTTGGGTAGCAGACGCCATAAACCATGCGGGCTTAATGCAAGGTGTATGACACCTTGGCGCTGCGCGCGTGAGGGATAGTAGTGGAAAGCCCGCAAGCGAGGTTTTGCGATTGCGGACTTGGAACGGATAGCCCGACCCGCTGTTTCAGCGGGGCACGCCCACTTATAATCTACACGCAAATTTCATCTGCTTGTTTAATTAATTTGCGCTCAACAAATCATCAGCAAACGCGTGTGCCCGGTTTCCCCAACTCGCACTCATTTGTAACGAGTGTGGAACAGGCAACCGCATTTGTAATGCGTGTTAACCCGACTGGTCCTCGTTTGCAACGAGTATCCACAGACATTCGCATTTATAATGCGCGTGATTTTCGTTATTTGCGTAAACCGGACATTCTTCGTTTTTCAGCGCTTCGCGTGAAAAACGAAGAGCAAAACCATCTTCCGAACAGTTGTATGGTGGGGTAAGAAAATCTCTGCCGCTTTTTAAAATGTTTGCCTTCCACAGGAATGTTAATTTAACAAAGCTTTAAATACAACGTTTGTTTTCATTTACAACAGGTTATAAGGTAATGGCTTAATTTGCTTTTCTTCGTGACAAAAATTGAACCCTGGCTATAGAATTTTATCGAACGTTTTGCAGGGTAAAAGATAATATGCGCTAGTTGTGTAATGAATGTATTAAAAGCAACCTTCTTTATTTGGCTATTGCTGTTTAGCCAACATGGCATTGGGCAAACCACCACAGTGGTAGAAGGAAGGGTTACGGATAAGAATACCCACCAGCCAATGGATTATGCCAATATCAGGTTTAAAGGCTCGCTGAGTGCTATGCGGACCGACACGGGGGGCTATTTTAAGGTGAGCACTACGCAAAAGGTGAAAGCCATTGTTGTTTCGTACCTGGGCTATCAATCGGCCGAGTTCCCTGTTCAGATGGGTGTTTCCAATCATATTGATGTTCAGCTAAAACCGCAAAACATTGAGTTAAGCGAACTGATTGTAAGGCCGCACAGAAAGAAAAAAAGGGAAATTGATACCACCGCTTTATATATCTATCATCATGTTGTAGATAACAAAGACTTTAATAAGGCCACTTCTTTTGATAGTTATCATTACGATGAATACTCTAAAATGGTGTATTCGGTTGAGAACCCTACGCCGCAGTTATTGAACGCAAAGGCTTTCAAGCCGTATAAGTTCTTTTTTGAAAAGGAAGATTCTACCAATAAAGGGCAACCCTATATCCCGCTGTTTATACAAGAGGATTACCTTGAAACTTATTACCGGAAAAATCCAAAACAAAAGATAAATGTGCTCCACTACAACCATATGTCGGGCATAAAGCAGCCGGCGTTTGTAAAACTGATAGGCTATCATTTTGAGGTAACTGATGCTTATGAAAATGTGCATATAGTTTTACAGAAATCTTTCGTTTCTCCCTTTTCTCCTGAGGGCTCAGGGCTTTACAGCTACCATGTACTTGATACTTCGAAAATTGAAGGGCGCACCAGCTACCGGTTAAATTTTGTGGGCCGCAACAAGGAGGACCTTTGTGTTAAAGGGTTTGCGGATATTGATTCTGCTACCTGGGCCATTAAATTTATTTCGTACCGGCCGAATGAGAAGGCCAACCTTAACTATATATACGACTTGCTGGAAGAGCAGAGTTTTAAACTGGTAAATGGTCATTGGCTGATGACAAAGGAGAATCTGACACTGGAGGCCAATATTCTGAAAGACCCTAAACGGATGGCCATCAGGATTGTAAAAACCACCCTGCGCAATAATATTACCACCAATGTAACCTTCCCTGATTCTATTGCAAAAGTTAAGGATGATATAGTTGACAGGGGCGCTTACAGAAGAAAGATAACTTATATTGACTCGCTGCGGATGGATACCCTGACCAGTGCCGAAAAACTGGTTTATCATCATTTTGATACTTTAAAAACGGTGCCTTCGTATCAAGGCATAAAAGTGCTTACCACACTGGTTTCGCAGGCTAACGTAAAGGCCGGGCCTTTTGACTTTGGGCGGCTTTACCGGGTTGCCAGTGTAAATAATGTGGAGGGCTACCGGTTCAGGTTAGGTTTATACAGCAATCCTGACCTGGATGACAAAATGTTTTTAGGGGCCTATGGGGCTTATGGCACCAAAGATAAACGGTGGAAATATTCGGCAAATTTCCGGTACCTGCTTCCCGCTAAATACGACCGCTGGCATGCTATTGAACTGGAATATAAAAACGACATGGTATTACTGGGACAGGAAAACCCCGCTTTAACTTATGATAATATTACCACCCTTATAACAGGCAATATCCTTTCCAAAATAATGCGTATACGCGAAACCAATTTATATTATGAACGCGATTGGATTAAAGGACTATCCAGCATTATTACACTTTCTGACTGGACTTATTATTCAATACCCGGTGTATTTAATTTTTCAGCGCCCGATGGGCATGGCAATTTTGTTTACCTGCCCGGTTTTAATACCAATGAAATTTCGGCCACACTCAGATATTGTAAAACCGACTATTATTTTCAAAGTTATACCTACCGTTACCCTTTACAAACAAAAACACCCAGCATAACTTTTAAATATGCAATGGGGCTTAAAGACCAGCTTTTTAACGGCGATTACACTTATTTTAAGTTATCGCTGCAATTAAACTACCGGTGGCAATTGCCTGTTGGATATTCAAAAATTATGGTGCGGACTGGTTATACTTTTGGCGATTCGCCTTACCCGGTTTCCTATATCGCGTCAAGTAATACCAGCATTTTACGCGATGATTATGCTTTTCAGAGCACGGCACCTTTTGAATTTGTAACTGATAAATTTATTATGGCCTGGTGGGAACATTATTTTGATGGATTTTTCTTTAACCGCATACCATACGTTAACCGGCTGCATTTGCGGGAGTACGTGCAGATTAAGGCGCTTTACGGTGGTTACAGTCAACACAACGCCGACCTGATGCCATTGCCATCGGGCATGACTTCGCCATCGCAGGTACCTTACATTGAAGTGGGCTGCGGGGTTGAAAATATTTTAAATGTGCTGCACATAGATTTTCTGTGGCGCGTTACTTACCGCGATAACCCGAGTGCGCCTAACTTTACAGTTAAGCTGGCGTTATATCCTGGTTTTTAATGCAGCGCATGGTTGTCTAAATGACTACCCGCATGATTACCTAACTACATTAATGGCTAAAGCCTTTTCTTCTTTTCCCGATCCCCGACTTAAAAGTAGGGGCAATGTTTTGCCCCACTCTTCAGAGTGGGGTTTATTGAATTAAGGATTCTGGCTTTAGCCTTTAATTTGGAAAACATGCGGAAAGCCCCGCTTATTTATCTTTTATTTCCCACCTGTTTATGTTATGTTTGTTGCATTAGCGCGATTAGCTCAGTTGGTAGAGCATTTCCTTGACGTGGAAAGGGTCAGAGGTTCGAGTCCTCTATTGCGCACAAATACAGGCCTCTCCCCGACANNCCATCGCAAGCGATAGAGAGGGCAAGGTTCACTTTGTTATGGCGGTTGGTATTTTTGCATTAAGCCCTGAAAGTGTCTCATCCCGACTTACTCGGGGCGGCGGAATATAACAGCACCGGGTGAAGCCCGGTGTGTATGCAATTAATTTTATACAGCCCTGTAAGGGCGAAATACGGGATTTGTGGCATGTTGCTAAATGCAAATACTATAGCGTGACGCTATAGGCATATCAGAGCGTAGCTGGAAGCTACGCTCAAGGTCAGGCTACGCTGAAAGGGGTACAAATACATAGCCGGAGGCTACAAACATAGCAGAGCTTAGCTGGAAAGCTACGCTCAAAGTTTGGCTACGCTCAAATGGGGCGTAATACGGATTTGGTGCCAAATACAAATACAGTAGGCAGAGTCTACGCTTAAATGAGGCAGGACACTAAAATACAGCTATCCGGTATTCCGTATTTAATTTGAAATGATAACACAATGGCATATATTGCCGTTGTGAAACTGAAACTGACCAAACCAATTGACTCGTTAAGCAAGGCTTATTTTAAACAAACCGTTACTGACGGCGAGTTAGAGGCCTTTACCATTAACGTAAAAAACCTGCTTGATAATTTTAACGATAAAGAAACAGAAGAGCATAACAAAAACCTGGTACGCGATTTTTTATTAAAAACCTACTACCACGATAAATATGCCATTAATACCAAAGGAAAAGATGACCTTGTTATACACCACGATAAAAAAACTGACAGCGCCCTTGCGGTTATTATAGAAACAAAAAAGCGCGGTAATAATGGCGAAATGATAAGTGCCGCCAGGCCCAACGCCAAGGCACTGCACGAACTTATTTTTTATTATCTGAAAGAACGTTACACCCACGATGAAAACAGTATAAAAAACCTCATAGCTACCAATGGCTATGAGTGGTATATTTTTGATGAGGTTTGGTTTGAGAAAAATATATTTCGCGATGTTGGCCTAAAAAAGGCTTACCTGGAATTTAGCGCCAGCGGTAACGATACCAAACATTTTTACGACAACATTGCCTCCGTATTTTTAAAGAATTACGATGATGAAATACCCTGCACTTATGTAAACCTTGAAGAAATTTTTAAAGGCAGGCAACCCGGCAAAAAGGAAGTTAAAGCGCTGTATAAATTGTTTGCGCCCGAGCACCTGCTTAAAAAACCTTTTGCCAACGACAGCAACCAGCTTAACAAAGATTTTTATTACGAATTACTGTACATTT
>PMXD01000006.1 GCA_003165895.1 Bacteroidota bacterium
ATTGATTACCTGGCTTTTGACGGGTATGTTCCTGTTGATACGGTACCTGTTGATACTGTTAACGGCATAAATACCGTATCAGGGTCGGTAGTTCCGTATTTAACTATTTATCCTAATCCGGCCGATGATCATTTTACGGTACAATATAACAGCCAATCGGGAGACCCTGATTACCTGAAAATATATGATGTTTTTGGTAAAGTTGTATACCAAACAACCATAAGCGGCGGGGCCGGGGAGGTTACAAAAGATATTAATCTTTCTGCAATTTCTCCGGGGGTATATCTGGTTGAATTACGATCAGGTTCATCTGTTATTGCTAATAAGCTTGTTATCCAGCAATAGCTGACTACGACAGTAGTTTAGTTAATCCTGATTTCCTTTTATCTATCGGTGACTTGCATCAAATATCCGGGGATAAAAATATAAGCCAGTGCTTATAGCTTTACCATTTATCCGGATGAGCCTGCAGCATTGTTGAGCGGTCATATTTTTTTCGGGGCGCTGTCTTATCAGGCCAGTTATTTGTTGTGTTAATTAACAAGTCCCGTTGATGGCATGGCTGGTATTGTTAAATTGTTCAATATTGGGTTGCCCTCAAAAAAAAATCTTTTATTTGTAGTAAATATTTATAAAACAAAAATCATGAAAATTAAATCTACCTTATTATTATCCCTGCTTACAATCTTGTTTTTCCAGGTTAAGGCACAGCAACCGGCTAACGGCTGTTTTGATANNGGTGGGTTACTATTGAGAACTTATTGGGCTCAAACGTAAATACCTTTAGCTTTAGGGATTCTATTGATAAAACAGGGAGTTGTGCTGCCTCATTAGAATTGGTAACAGATACTGTTCCCGGCCATGCCCAGTTCGGGGTACAGGGAGGAGTAGCCTCACTTGGAACCGGGTCTTTGGGTGCCAATGGCCCGTCTTTTCAGGGTGATCCGTTCATTTGGAGACCGGATACTTTGATTTTCGATTATCAGCATGTTTCCCCCAACGGTGAAGATACGGGCGTTATAACAGTTACATTAACGTCTGCCGGTAATACTGTTCTTCGGTTACGTTATCTTTTACTTGATCAAGCCAACTGGACACATATGGCAATTCCTCTTAGCAGTTATTATACCAATGGCAATACCCCCGATACCCTGGATATTCAAATTAATTCAAGCGGGGGGGCCAGTGGCCACACCGCAGATATAGGGACAAATGTGCATGTTGACGGCCTACGATTCGGCTATGCAAGCCAGCCACAGGCATCTTCAGGTGTTTATACACTTGGTAGTGACAATATTGGTTCCTATAATTTTAACTTGTACGGAGCTGTTAATACCAGCGATTCAGCGGCTGTTTATTCATTTGTGTATTCTATTGATTCTACCTTTGCTACCTATACTACAACTGCGACTCAAAATTTAACTGATAATTCGTTAGCAGTTATTTGGGCTAAGGTAAGCGGCCTTACGCCTGAAACAAACTATTTCTATTACGTTCAGGACAGCACCAGTGCCGGAGTAAGCAAAGGGGCTGTAATGAAGTTTTATACCGATACTATTTCATACTTCTTTGAAAACGATGGAGCAGATGTTTATGGCAACAATTACGCCGTAATGAACGGAGGGGTTCATGGCTTGCAAAGTTCTACTGCAATATCTTTTATTTGGGGTTTAAGCCCGGGAAACCTGGATTCAGTAATGGCAGTTACCCCTTCACCGGTAACCGATACCAACAGTTATTATTTTCAGGAAACGCCAAATAATCTCAATCCGGGAGCTACTTATTTTTTCAGAATGATGGGCATAACTGCAACCGACACTATTTATTCTGATATCAAGGCTTTTTATATGGGTTATCCATGGACCACATATATAGCATTACCTCCAACTAACATTACAGAATTTTCCGTTACCATTAGCACAACCGTACAAGGTTTTCCATTGCCAATCAGAATAGCATCTGAACTCGACAACAACGTGTTACAAACATACTTCCATTATCAACCAACCTACTACGATTTTACAACTGCGGTTATCAATTATAGCCACAATGCTTCCGGCTTACAGCCAAGTCAATACTACGGTGCCCGTTTCGGTGTTATTACCTGGATAGGCAATTATTATGCAGATACTGCTTTTACTTCATTAACCTCAGGCATTAAAGAAATTGCCGGCCAGGACAATGACGTAATGGTATACCCTAACCCGGCAAACAGTAATTTAACAGTTGAATTGAAAAGCAATGTAAATGAACTTATAACTGCGCAGTTGTTCACTTTAAATGGCCAGATGGTGAATGAATTTGAAATTCCGGCCAATGAAAATAAAGCTACTCTTTCTGTTAATGAACTTGAATCAGGAGTTTATGTCCTTAAATTACTTTCAGGAGATATATTCTATACTAAGAAGGTTACCATAGTTAAATAGGAATCCCAAACAACGGTAAATAAAAAGCAGGGTTGTTTGCAGCAGGCAAATAACCCTGCTTTTTTTAACACTCATGTATTTA
>PMXD01000379.1 GCA_003165895.1 Bacteroidota bacterium
GCCGGAGAGTTCATAGCCGGTTTGCTGGTATGCGCCGAGTGCAGAGAAGGCGCGTGCTTCGCGCGAATATTCTCCAATTTCCGGTGCCGTGGCGGCGGCATCACCGCCTTCGCCGCCGCCGCCGCCTGGCCCGCCCGGGCTGGAAAGGTTAAACACCAAAGCACCGCAAATGCTGCTCCCTAAGGCATTAGAAAAATATTCTATAGTTGCTAAAGTTTGTTTCATTGCTGTAATAGGCTCGCCGGCTAAACCTGCACCAGGCGGGGGGCTCGGAATTTCTACCGTTGTAATTCCACCAGCGCCACCGCCGCCGCCACCAGCGCCACCGCTTCCGGGCTGGCCTGCGCCGCCGCCGCCGGGAACAAAGAATGCAAAGCCCTGAATGGGCCTGGGCAGCCCTGAAGCACTTTCCCCGTCTGCACCATAAGGTCCGTCGGAGCCACTAGTTCCAGGGGTCCCATATTGGCTGATTGGGGTAGGTGACGGAAGGGTGCCACTCATTATATCCGTAAGCGTATTTGGGTCGGTCATTTCGTTTTCATACTCGTTAATGTAGCAATTAAAATCACAGGCCTGGCCGGGGGTTCCCCCGTTGCCGCCGCCGGCCTGATATCCATTGCCCCCATTCCCCCCGTAATATGGAGCTGATAACTGACATCCGTTTGAAAGACAGCCCGAACCGGTGCACGCTACATAACCCTGCACAGCACCTCCAAATCCACCGCTCCCACCAACGGTTTGATAGGTTGCGGTGGGATCTAACATGTATACTGGCTGATTGCCATTGGTGGTATGCGCAACGTCAATCTGTTGCCCCCCGCCCTGTGTATAATTGGCGTATTCTCCATCCCGCCCATAGCCACCAAATCCGCCGTTTTCAGCATCGCCGGTGCTTATACCTAAATTGAGCAATGTAATGTTGGTATCGGAGCTCGCATATATGGCGTAAATAGAATATCCGTCCCGGGTATTTGAATAAGCGTAATTCTCGCTTCCGTTATAAACGCCTAAGTTAAAGTCTTGCAGATAGACATTTCGAACATTATTGAGCTGTATGCCTATTATTCCCACCACCTGAAAGGTATCGCCATAGTCATCAATAGTATCATACACGAAGGGTGGATTGTTAAGGGTTATATTGGTAATAACCGTTGGGCTTTTGGTCCAAACACCATTATTATCGTTAAAGGAACCCTGAACTGTAATGCCCGAAGGAAATTGCAGAGTGGTATTATAAAAAGTATAATCTCCCCCAGCCATTAATATGGGAGTACGTGTATTGTTAGCCTCATACATGGCAATTGCACTTGTAAGGTTGGTAGGGCTGCTAGCCGAACCCGAGCCGGTGCCTGTTGGAGTAACATAAACTGCGCTGGCGCTGGTGCACTGGCCAAAAGTGACATTTACCAAAGCGATAGTTACAAATGCGATGGTAAAAAGGGCTTTAAGCGTAATTGCTTTTTTCATAAGGGGGGATTTTATGAGTGCAAAACTAAAAGATGTAAAAAATTATCAAGTCTAATTTTTGGCGAAAAATTGGATTGCCAGTTTTGTTATGGCCATTTGTTTATCCGCTTTTTTTAAAAAATAAACTTTAATAGTATTAGCAGGTTATTTACCTGAAATTGTAATGTAAGCTTTTTTGGGGAACAAAATTATTTTTATCCAAGAAACGCCGTAATTATTATCACAAGCCCTTTTTTATCATATCTTTTACCCACTCATCAAATTGCAACAGCCGGGTTATGGTTTCCATTTTACCTGCCTCTATATCCTTTAATAAAGCGCCCCATGCGCCCTGTTTATCTGCAGGCGCCTTTGCAATAAGCCCCATATGTTTTAAAAATAAATTTACTTCCGCATGGCCGCTATCCTTTTTTTTCATCCAAAACCTGGCTGATTTGATTAAATGGGCCATAATAGCATAGTTACCTAAAGCCATTTGGGCCATAACGTGCAACAGCCTTATAAAAGGCTGCATATCTGACCGAACATCTGATTTAATTCTCAGCAGTTCATCAGTTTTTTCTGCAGCTAAGGCCGCTTTGCGGTTATGTAAAAGTAGCAGTGCATATTCAAATCCTATGGAAAGTTTTTGATAATCCGACATGTGGTGTTTCTGGCCGTACAATTTTTCGGCTAAAGATAAAGATTCTTTAAACCGGTGTAAATGCCTCAGGTTCCAAATGATCAGCATGTTGGCTGTCCACATAATAGAATCCCGCCGTTGGTTGCTTATTTTTATTTCAGGGTCAGATAATTCTTTTTGTAAATCGCGCACCAACTGCAGGCTCACTTCAAAATTATTTTCGCCGTTGGCAAGTCGCGCAAGGTTGGTAAGGTAAACTATGGGATTGATAATCTTTATCCCGGGATGTTTAAGATATAACTGCCTCTCTTGTCGGGCGAGAACCAGTAGTGCCGGCATGTTTATTACCGTACTATGGTAATGGGCCAGTGTTTCATATCTAAGGCTTTTAGCCCGCAAACTTTTTAACTTGTTTATGTTCCCCTTTATAAGTGGATGAGCAAGTATTTTTTCAAAATGAGCGCCTTCTGCCGCCTTTATTTCCAGATTTCTTGCCTGGCTGCGCAAATCCATCAGTTCAATTATTTCATGCAAACTGGCGGCGGCGCTTTCATATTTTCCGAGCATTTTATCATCTGATGGCGCTCCCGTATTCAGTAAACAGGAGCTGCGCATTATCAGCATAGGGCCTATCAGCTCAAAAGCTTCTAATTCCCAGGCCCTGGCCAGGCCTTTTTCAAGTATATCGTTTGCAAAACTAAACATGCGCCGGTTTATAAGCCCTTGCGCGTTCTCTTTACTGTTTCGTAAAATATTTAGTTCCGTAGAATCCTGTTCGTAATTGCGCAGGCTTTGCAGCAGTGTTTGGGTAAGGTAATGTTTATCATCGGCCAGTTGCCAGGGTTCCAGGACCAGTTCGCTGCATAGTTCTGTGCCATCATACGTTTTTTTATTTTCCAGTGCATCAAAAAGTTTCAGGTACCGCTTCCCGCCGGGTTGCAATCCGCTGAATATTTTAAAGTATCGCTTCTCGTTAGGCTCTAAAGCAGCTATTAATCCTACAAGGTAATCCTGTTTTCGCATTAGGCCCTCTTAATTGTTGCTATAAAATACATAAAGCAATTTAACCGAAAAAAAGTGTTACAACAAATAATGCCCGGTAAGTCTGTAAACTAAAGCCCAATGTCATTGACTTAACAAANNCGCTACTAAGTCAATGACATTGAACTAAAGCCCATTCTATTTATAAGGCGGTGGAAAAGACTTTTATATTAGAAGGATGTTAATGCTTAAAGGATGACATTTAAATGTTTTAGCTATTAATACTCTTCTGAGCGCTGCGTATCTATCAATCAGGAGGACGGGCTTGAATAAGCGCGAATTAAAATTGAACCAGGGCTTAAAAATGGCAGCGGGGTGCCGGACCATGATCAGCTAAGTAGATTCAAGCTACTTTGTTGGGCCAATGCTATTGTTGATACTTTTTCAAATGGTATGGTTGAATAATTATTTAAATTCAAAAGTATTTTCACCATAAGCCAGAGTAAAAATGAAAACACTTTCAAAATTTATTTTTTGGATAAGCGGTTGGAAAACCATTGGCGAGGTTCCGGACTTGAAAAAGTTTGTGGCTATTTACGCCCCCCATACCAGTGGATGGGATTTACTGATTGGTATATGCGCTAAATTTATTTTCGGGCTCCATATTTCGCTGCTGGCCAAAAAGGAGCTCTTCTGGTTTCCGATGGGGCCCATGCTTCGGTCAGTA
Source organism: Bacteroidota bacterium (assembly GCA_003165895.1). Classification (GTDB taxonomy): domain Bacteria; phylum Bacteroidota; class Bacteroidia; order Chitinophagales; family LD1; genus Bog-950. Next base: position 3,798 of record PMXD01000379.1, read on the forward strand.
GGTGCTATTCCGGTCGATAGGTCATCAAGCAATAATCTGGTTGACCAGGCGGTGGCCATGTTTAACGAACGGGAGAATTTTATTCTCGCCCTCTCGCCGGAAGGGACGCGCGAATATGCCCCTAAATGGAAAACCGGCTTTTATTATATCGCCTTAAAAGCAAGAGTGCCTATTGCACTTAGTTATATTGATTTTGACCGGAAAGTTGTTGGATTTGGGCCCACTTTTATCCCAACGGGCGATTTAGACAAAGATATCGAAGCTATTAAAGCGTTCTACAGGCCTATCAAAGGCAGGCACCCTGAAAAGGGAGTGAGGTAAGACGGATGCTAGTTAGAAAAACTCCAGCGCACCCTGAAATTAAACGAGTTACCTAGTACGGCAAATTTGCTATCAGCATTATTTGCAAAATATGACTGCACTATAAAGTCGATATCCCAGTTAACGGCAAGCGAATATGAGAGGGTAGGGGCAATTACAAAAAGATTTATTTGCGGAGAGTAAATGAGGGCCAGCGTTCCGTTCATTACGGGGCTAAACTGTTTGGTGCCGGTAAGTATCAGATTATATTTTGCGGGCATGAGAATTTTAGGCGACAGATTTTCTAATTGTAATTGGGCAGCAGAATAAAGCGAATTGGCGGCCAGGTTATTATAAAGAAAGGCCACACTCATATAAAGGCCGTTCTTAAAAGAATAATCAACAGTTGTGGAGGCGCTTACTGCAATGTTTTGGAAATGGCTATCGTGCCAGTTCTGAAAATAGGAGACTTCGCCTTTAAATCCGGCATCTTTAATGTTACCGGCCCAGCCAACTCCAACTACAGCATCGCGGTAATAGTTGCCGGCAATAAACTGAATATCGTATTTGTGGGTATTAAAAGCATATTTAAGTGCGCCAATCATACTATCAATGTTGCGCGAAGGTGAAAAGGCTGCTTCAAGGTTGCTGAACGAGGTGAAATTATATTGCACTTTTACGGCATCCGAACCGGGTCGCTCCTCGTAATCAAAATCCAGGAAATTGTAAGTATTAAAAATATCGTTGGGGTTCCAGGTGGTATTAATGCCCCAGTTAATCCTTTGCCGGCCTATCCTGATATCCCATTTACTATCGGTCCAGTCAATATAAAGCCGGTCTATAAAAGTATTAAAAAGCACCGGCGCTTTATTGACCCAGTTAAACGACATTTTTACCAGGCCATTATCCTGCGTATATTCTTGTCCGAAACCCGGCACTAACACTTGTTCGTTACTTAAAAGCAGCCTTGTCCTTTCTTCCATAACAATGGTAAGGTGGTTAACAGGCTTTATTTTTAAATTGATACGGTTATGCAGCAGGGTATATGGGGTTAATGTACTTACATCGGTTACAAATGCAACGGTGCTAAGGTCTTTGATGTAGCCGTTGACTGATATGTAGTCAGAAACCGTCTTGGCCTGGGCGAAGGAAAAATGAAATGTCAATGAACCGAAGAACAGCAAAGCTATCTTCAGGCCCACAACCCATTTCAAANNTGTCCGATGATATTTTTCCGTCGGCCAACGTAATTACCCTGCGTGCGCGTTCAATAACCCGCTGGTCGTGGGTTGAAAATATAAAGGTCATGTTTTCTTCTTTGTTCAACATGGCCATAATATCCAGCAGGTTCGAAGCAGATTTTGAATCAAGATTAGCGGTAGGTTCATCTGCAAGAATAAATTGAGGCTTCGAGGCCAGCGCCCTTGCCACAGCTACCCGTTGTTGCTGCCCGCCCGAAAGCTGCGATGGGCGCACATCCATTTTGTCGCTCAGCCCCACCTGGTTCAATAAATTGGTTACCCGTTTATCTCTGTCCGCTTTGTCAATATTTTGCAGTAGCATAATAAACTCAACATTCTCACGTGCAGTAAGCACTGGCACCAGGTTATACGACTGAAATATGAAGCCAATGTTGTGCAACCTGAAATCTATCAGCGCATTCGGTTTTAGTGTAGTAATATCAGTGCCATTGATAATTATCTTACCGGTGTCGGACTTATCCAAACCCCCTATCAGGTTCAGCAAGGTTGTTTTGCCCGAACCCGAGGGGCCAACCAATGCAGTAAATTCTCCGCGCTGCATTTGCAATGTAACGTTATCTACCGCCTTTACCGGAATGGTATCGGGGTTGTAGGTTTTGGAGATATTCGTAGCGTCAATAACCAGGTTACTCATAGCTTATGATTTAATGGTTTCAGCAGGATTTAGTTTAAGCGCTTTTACAGCCGGAAATATGGACGACAGTAATGCTGTAATTATAACCAGCACGATAATCTGCAGATAACTGTTGAATGGAAGGTCAGGATGGAAAACACTGCTATAACCATAGCTGGCCATGGTTGACTTTGATGCCAGGGTAATACCATGCACTGATAAATACTGAATAGTGGCCCAGCCAATCAGCATTCCTAAAGGGCAACCCAGCATTACCAGGAAGAAAGTTTCAAAAACAATCAGGCCAAAAACCTTGGCCCGGTTCATACCCAGCGCCAGCAACATGCCTATCTCCCGGGTACGTTCAAGAACCGCCATCAGCATGGTGTTAACAATGCCGAACGAAAGTGCCAGCAAAATAATGATTACGAAAACGACAGATACCTGCGACATCAGCGATATCATGGCACTTGTTTCAGGCGAAATATCCATCCAGCTTTCAACTTTATATTGCGGGAAAGCGCGCGTTAAACTTACCATGGCAGTATCTATATTCCGGTTGCTGTTTAGCAATATGGCAATTTCGTTTGCTGCATTGGAATCAATACCTAATAAAGGATTCAGCTCAGCTTTATTTATAAAAACATTGGCATTGTCCCACCCGGAATTATTGCTTTCAAAAATGCCGGCCACCCTGAATGCCCCTGAGGCTATATTATCATCCTTATCAAGAAAAGTAAGAACCACCTTTGATTTTAATTTCAGTTTCAGGCGCGTGGCAAGCTTGCGACCTATAATAATCTGGTTGGCTTTACCCTCAACCGGATATTGCCCCCCGGTAATTTTCGCTGCCAGGTGCGTGGTGGAATCTTCTGCCTCCGGTACAATGCCATTAATCTGAATTCCTGTGCTACCGCTGGTGGTAGCCAACATGCCCTGTGCGATGCTGCGCGGAGACCACGACCGCACATTGGCCGTGTTGTGAAGTTTTGCTTTCAAAGCATCGTCCACTGTTACAGTGTACTGTGCTTTATAATCTTCTTTAAATTTGGGATGATGTATTTGTATGTGCGATAGTTCATTTTGTATAGCAATGTTTACCCGGTCTTCGCCCATACCATAGTATAAGGCACTAACAAAAGTACCTATCCATAAACCCAGCACTATCGAGGTAGCGATAACCAGGCTACGCACGCTGTTGCGCCATATATTCCGCCATGCTATTTTAATAAGCACTCTCATTTTCTCATAGCTTTTAGTGCGTTCATTGAATAAATTTTATATAATGGATAGGCAGAAAGCATCAGAGACACGATACCAATAATAATGGCCTGCCTGTAAAAAATAGCCGGGTCGGTAGACATGGGTATCACAGCCTCGAATCCCATCTTTTCGTACATATTTTTTAATGCACCGGTAAAGCGGATAGGATGAGCAGCCCAAAAGAAAACCATAGGTATACTTGCCGCCAAACCCAACGCACAGCCCACCAGCGAAACAAAAACTGATTCAAGCATTACCATAAATGCCAGTTGTCTTTTTTTCATGCCAATGGCCATTAACATACCCAGTTCAAATCTTCTTTCGGCCATCATCATTAAAAGCGTAGCAAACATGCCGAACGAAACCAGCAGGTACAACAATAAGGTGATAACTATTTCGCTGGATTCCTTGCTTTTAACGGTTTCAACAATATCCGGTATCATTTGCTGCCAGGGTATTACTTCAAACCCACTTGAAAGGCGCTGAGCTATCTGCTTACTTACATTATCAGCAGACTCAAGGTTATTAATGGAAACTACGATGGATGTTGCCTTATTTTCAGCGCTCAAAAAATCCTGCGCCTGTTTCAATGGCATAAACAAAATCCTGTCGTTCAATTGAGGTGAGCCGAAAGTTACAATGGTCTTAATAATGTATCTGTCTGCAGCAGTGGCTCCCTGGTAGCCCTGTCCCAGCAATATCAGGGTATCATTCAGCTTTACATTCAGCTTATGTGCCAAACCTTCAGCTATCATCACGCCGCGTGCGGTGTCAGCCATATAAGTTCCTCCGGTAACCTTTTTACCAAGTTGAATCAGCCCGCTTTCCTGCGAAGGAACAATGCCTGTCATCATGCAACCCTGCGTGTTTTGGCCGGTGGAGGCCAGTACAAATGTTTCAATACGTGGGGAAGCCTGGATTACATTTTTATCTGCCCTTATATTTTTAAACAGGGAATCGTTCAAATCCAAAACATGATCTAGCGTCTGCTCATCAAAATACCCCTTTGCATGTACCTGGATGTACGAACTGTAAAAGCTTACCACATCTTTTACAAGATTATCCATAGCACCTTTTTGCAGCGCGGTCATCAGTACGGAAAACACCACGGCAAAAAATACGGATGCCACGGTTATCATGGTCCGGTATTTGTTTCGCCATAAATTCCTCCAGGCTAATTTGAACAGCATATTTATTGCTTAGGGTTTTTCATATTCTGGGTACTAAAAAAATCATCACTCATGGGCATATCATACTCGCGTGATTTATAGAAGATAATGGTTTTATGCCCTGGCTTATCAGTGGGTACAACCTCTATTGTAGTGGGCAATAATCTTCCGCCCATCATTTTAATATCGCTGCAGGTAAGAATATTTACCAGGTTACCGTCATCATCGTACGATTCAGTTTTTAGCTGCAGGTAATCCTTCTTATCAATCCACATAATAAGCTTGCTCCACACAACAGCGGCAGTGGGTTTGGGTATCAGTTGAATTTTATAGCATATCCGGCCGCCAATGGTTTCTTCACCCATAATTGTTTGGTCATAGTCATCAACTATTGAAACTTCTTTTACCATGTCATCGTTGGTAAAGTCAGTACCCATCCACGATTGCGACATCATTGAAGGGGGTAGTTTAATAGTGCGTTCAAGCGTGGGCACCCAATCCCATACTTCCCGTTTGCGTTTAAGGTAAGTAGTGCCTTTGTCTTTGGCAGGTGCAAGGACTTCAACGAGCGAGTATTCGGTGCTTTTAGACCACATGTACATATCCAGTTCGCGGGTATAATCCGGCCGCACTACTTTAAGTACCATTTCGCCTTTCATACTTTTGCCGCGTGAATGAGCATCTGAAAGGCGTACGATTTCTTTGGCATCCTGGGCCGGAAGGATGGTTATAATAAGCAGAAGTGCCGGAAAGAGCAATATCTTGTTATTTTTCATAGCTGTTTTACTTAAAATACTTCAACTTAGTGCCAACATATATGCCAAAGAATGCCGCAATGCCAGTGCCGATAATAATGGCGATAACCTGACGCAAAGAATTAACAGGATAAAGGCCCGTTATGACCATGCAAATACGGCCAACCACATCAATACCTAGTAACGCGATAGCAATCCAGGCAGCCGTTTTTCTTCCCGTCAGAATAAGCAAGCCGCCTGTGAAATAGCATAAACCAAGCGCCGAACCAACATAGGTTGTAAGGTTGGTTTCAGTTGTGGAAACAATGCCCAGAAAATTATGTGTTATACCTGTAGCAACTTCAGCTAACCCAAAGACAATCATCAAAATGGATACAATCCTTAACCCTACCGGGCGTTCCTGATTTGTCGTTGCTTGTTTATTTATCATAACAATTGTTTTTCCGACTAAATAGTTGATTAATTATTAATGAGATATCTTGCTTTAATTTTTATTCCTTTTGGTAGTACAGTAAACTTTAATAATTTCTTTCTTCAGTTCTTTAAGCGGGTACCGCTCGCCGTACATAATAAAATTGAGCGTAATTCCATCCATTAAGGCACCTATCATTAAGCTTTCAATCAGGGCTTCCTTTTTACCTTTTCCGGTAATAATCTGGCCCCATTCTTCGGATTTCTTATATGCGTTTTTGGTAAACTCTTTTGTTTCGGCCATTACACCGGGTTGCAGGGCCATTACGGTTAAAAGCTTCATATACTCAGGCCTCTCGCTTATCATATCAAAGGTCATCTCTATAATCGCCTTCTTTCGCAATAGGGGGTTCTTAACGTTTATCTGCCCGGCTATCATGTCTTCGCCCATCTTCATGGCATCCCCAAAAATGGCCAGTAATATGCTTTTCTTGCTTTCAAAATAATTGTAGATAAGGCCTTTGGATATGCCTGCTTTTTTGGCTATGCTTTCAATGGAAGTAGCATCATATCCCTTATTGCCAAACAGTTCCAGCGCAGCCGCAAGTATTTTTTCGCGGCTCTTTTCCCTGATGGCTTCAAATTGTTCCGGTCTGCGTGGTGCCATTTTTATAATTGACTAAACGGTCAGTCAAAACTAAAAGAATTTTTTAGCACCGCCAAATTTTTCTACGGATAATGACTTTACTCATTCTGTGGAACTAATACTCCGGTAATCCGTAACAATTTATTAATACCGCAAAGCGTTGAATGAATAGTTCATGGGCTTGTATTTAGTTAGCAGCAAAAGTAGTGATATATGTCAACTATCGGGCTGGCTGGCCTCATGCCTTTCGGCAAATAGTTAGGCGAACTTTGAAGAGCAAAATCGGATAATATGAAAAAAGTTAAATCCCGCTTTGGCCGAAATACAAAAAGTGCAATAACCTCTGTTGCATTTGCTTTTTTTATTTTTCTTAATGCCTGCCCGCAAACCAGCGCGGGCTTTGATGGAGGGTATAATAATCGAACCTATGTTCAGGCTCTTCATAACGGGCAGTTGGTTACAATAGGGGTTGCCTTGTTTTTGATAGTAATAACCATTTGGCGGTTTATCAGAGATTCTGAACAGGGCTTTTTTATTGAGGATGGCGATTTTGATGAACGGTTTTAATGAAAAACCGAATTCAGAACAATAACTGAACCCAGCTTTGTTTATTACAATTGGCTGGCAGTTCAGTTTGTCATTAAAAAGCCAACCCCTGGTTTCCGCAGGGCTGTTTCATTCTCTGAA
>PMXD01000256.1 GCA_003165895.1 Bacteroidota bacterium
TTTAGGGGACGGAAGGGGCGGGCGCGGTGCAAACAAAGAGCATTTTATATGCGACAACGTACGGCAGAGGCCTGCACTACTTACAATCATTCAAATGTTCGGCCTTCCATTGCATGGCCATGTGCATGCGGTTTCTTCCGCTGGGGTGGTCGTAAAAAATTATTTCTTCCCAATAACCGGGGTCAATTTTACGGTATTCTGAAAGAAGTATATCTACATGCGCTTCGGCATCCGGTTCGCGGGCGGCGTTGAGGCCAAACATATCTGCTTCGGTTTCCTGAGTGCGCACCATGGTATTGGTAAGCGGCGTAAAAATGAAAGAAGCCACTGTAAACAGAACTACTAACAAAGGCAGGCCGCGTATGTCAGCAATGCCGGTTATGCCTAACCGGTTACCGTAACGGTTGACTATTATCTGAAAAAAGATATTTACCAATGCAAAAAGAATTACCAGAAATACGGCAGTTTCAAACAAGCCTTTATAAACGTGATTCATTACATAGTGACCCATTTCGTGGCCCATTACAGCTTTTATTTCGGCAGGGGTACAGCGCTTTAATAAATTATCATTCAGCGATATGCGGGTGGTGCTTGCAAAGCCGCTTACATTGGCGCTTACCCGGTCGCTTTGTTTACTGGCGTCAAACTGGTAAACGTTTTTGGCAGGTATACTATTGGCACGGGCCATAGATAATATTTCGCTCTTTAATTTTCCCTCCGCCAATGGTTTGTAGTCATTAAACAAGGGCGATAAATATACCGGTGCAATAAATGCCCCGAATGCGGCAAATGCAATTACAATACCTGCGCCCCATAACCACCAGCTTTTGCCGGTTTTGCTTATGGCCCAGTAAACCAGGGTAAATATCAGGCTGCCAAATACAAGCAGTAGCCCTAGGCCAATCATTTGGTCTTTCAGCCACGCAGTAAATGTCATGTTGGATAATGCATACTGATGTTCTCTGAAAAAATCCTGGTAAACATTTAGCGGAAAAAGGAATATGTAAGCCAGCAGCAGATAAATGAAAATGTAAATCAGGTTTTGAAGAAAGGTGTAACTGATGCCACTCACCAGATTTTTAATACCGCGTGAAAGGCCAGTGAGGAGAAAAATTCCTCCTATTAAAATGGCATATAATGTGCTCCAAAGTAGCAGCCAGTATCCACCTTCAAAATAAGCATCTGACTTTGCCCGTTGTGCGGGGGTAAGGGTATTTAGCCAGTGTTCAGTAGCGGCGTTTACATCAAAAGCCTGTGTTGTTGTTTTTGCTGTATCTGATATAGACACCTGGGCATGTACGTTTAACGTTGCTATAGTACAAGCAACAAGAATAAGGAAACATATTCTTTTCATGAAAATGATTTAAACCGAAAAATAAATAACACCGGCTAAAAAGCGGAGTAAAACTTAAATTGGCATATACTGACAAACAATGCCGCCCATAATGGTTACGCATAAAATCCAGAATGCGGCATGTATTAGTATCCAGCTTATTTTTTTGTGTTCCCATAAACCTACAATTAGCAACACAGGTAGTATCAGATAAAGCCCGGTAAAGAAACCGTGCAAAGCGCCGTGTTTAAAGGTGCGGTAATTGTGGCCGTATTTATCCATTAAACCTTGCACGGTAATGGAAAGGGCAGAGCTTTTGTCCTTCAAATCCGGGTCGCCGGCAAGCATGCCATGCAGGCCGTACTGATGTATAACAATAGGGACTAACGAACGGGCAATATAGTAACCTGCTGCATAGGTTAGCACCACAGTTAAAGCCAGTCTGGCCGGTGGCAGGGGTGTCATGCCAAGGGCACTACCCCATAGCCTGCCCAATAAATTGGGGTTATACCAAATAGCTCCTAATACCAGGGGCACCAAAGCGGCGCATAGATTAACTATCAATTTCTGATCCATATGTTTTGGGTTTTTGTTTTTTAAAACTAAGGAGTTTTTTGAGAAGGCAAGAGAAATTTGCCACGAAGGCACTAAGAACACTAAAAAACACTAAGTTTTGTTTACCATGGATGTTGAAGAAATTACATAAATTCGCCAGTAATTATATGATACAGTTTTTCAAAAAAATAATGACGTTTTGCGCGGTGCTGACCTCTTGTGTTTTGCATGCGCAACTAACCGTGAACGCCGGCAATGATACAACAGTTTGTGCCGGTAGCCCGGTTGTTTTGGGGGGCGCACCAACCGTTAATGGAGGGACAGCGCCTTATTCCTATTACTGGTCGCCTAATGTGGGATTGAGTTGTGATACATGCGCTAATCCGGTTGCAACTGCCAATGCCAATTCTAACTATGTTTTGATGGTAGTTGATGCGATAGGTGATACAATATCAGATACAATTGGCATTGCAGTCAATCGTTTGCCGCAGGTAAGTATAACCGGCCCTGACACAGCAGTTTGTAGGGGACAGCAGGTTTATTTACAAGGCAATGCCAATATTTTTGCCTGCGGAGCTGCACTTCCCTGCGCAAATACCAGTCCCTCGTTACAAATAGGAAATGGCACAACACTTCAGCCCGGTGATGTAATCACATATCCCTCTATATTTGGAAACTATGCACAAAGCTGCCGACAGCAATTACTGTATAAAGGAGATGAACTTTTACAGGTATTAGGTGGACCGAAAACTATTAGTACCATTGGTTTTTTTGTAGAGCAATGGAATACTAACGCCTTACTCAATAATTTCACAATAAAAATGGGTTGCACTTCTCTTGACAGTCTTACAGATTGGGACGATGTGACAATTACAGTCCTTAATTCAACAACCGTTCAACCAGGTGGAAACTGGAATGATTTCGCTTTAAATTCTTCATTTTATTGGGATGGAAGTTCAAATTTGGTAGTGGAGATATGCTTTAATAATCCTGGATTGTATGGTAATCAGTTAAATAAAGCAGCATGTACTATTACTCCATCTGCCAGTTACATATTTTCTGCTGGTAGCAATAATCAGTGTGATGTCAACGCCATACCATCAGTTTCTAACATAAGGCCCAATATGCACTTAGGCTATTGTTCTCCAACGGCTCAATCTGGCCCGGGATTGTATAGCTGGCAAGCTGCTATTGGGGCTGACAGTGTTTTTTTTCCGCTAAATCAAAACACTTATATTCTTGCAGAGTCCTCATGTATTTATTATTTAACTGTAACTGATAATAACGGTTGTACTAATTCGGATTCAATACAAATTGACGTGAGGTCTGATTCAATTCATGCTGTTATTACTGTCACCAATGCTTCCTGTTCGTCGTTGCCGCAAGATGGGGCAATTAGTGCTATTATATCCAGCCCGGATTCAATGATAAATTATATCGTATGGGATTCAATTAATGGTAATATATGGTCGGGCACCGCTTTGGGTAATGATTCGCTTTATTTCCCTTTGCTTCAGGCAGGCATACATCATTTGTTTCTTAATGATGGGCATTGCGGTAGTGCGGACTATACTTTTTATATCGATAATGATGATACCATACCACCCACGGTTATTATAACGGTTACGGCCGCAACTTGTGGTCTGAATAACGGAAAAGTGCGGGCCATTGTATTTGGAATGGGCATAACCACCTATCAAATAACTGATTCGGCAGGAGTTTCAGTTACAACAGGTAATGGATATAATGATGATACCATTAAACTAAACTCTCTTTATCCGGGATTGTATCATTTAGTTTTGAATGGTTGTTTTTACCTGGATACAACATTTGGTATTCCGGATAATAAGTCCGGCACATTATCTTATGTCATAGACAGTACTGATCCTACCTGCCCCTTTCTTAATAACGGGGTAATAAACGCAATACTTTACGCACACGGTGACTCTATTATTTTTAAACTACTTGACTTTAATTCTACCGCAGTTTTAGATTCAGGAGTGGTGGCAGATAGCGGAGCAATTAATTTTACATCTCTTGTGGCGGGCACATACCCTTTGGTTATAAGTGATTCATTTTGTACTGCGCTTTATGACATAACTCTCTTTGCACCCTTGCCACCTAATTATACTGGTAATTCATTAACTCCCAGTTGCTATGGCGATTCAAGTTCCTCAGGTTGTGTTAATATCGCAGGCGGAACGCAGCCATTCAGTTATGTATGGAGCGACCCGGCAATATCGGGAGCTTGCCCCTATAATATGGCAGCAGGTAATTACAAACTTACGGTAACAGATGCTAATAATTGCTCAACCGTTATTTCAGATATTATTGTGCTTCAAAATCCTGCTATAACATATCAAAAAACCGGAGAACAACAGGGGCCGAACACCGATAGTGTAACCCTTTCAATAACCGGTGGAAGCCCCCCTTATACCGTATTTTGGGGCGATGGAGGTATAACCCAGACCAGTAGTACAGGAGGGCACTTATATACTACCGCTACCTTAAACCAGGTAACAATCCAGGATTCCATTGGCTGTTACGTCTACGACACTATCGTTTCTTCTTTTTCCATCGGTATTCTTCAAACCTCCTCTTCGTCAATAATAATATTTCCCAACCCAGCTACCGGCCAATTATTTATTGAAAGCAACGAAATTGCCATGGATGAAATTGAAATTCTGGACATAACCGGCAAACAGGTGCTGCATCAATACCTCGATGGCGCTCATCAATCGATGATGAATATTCCAGAACTAACCGATGGGGTGTATTTGTTGAATGTGCGGTCGGCAGGTTTGGAATACCGCAGCCGGTTTGTTAAGGCGCAATAGTTTATTGAAGGTGATAACTTACCAGCGGAAACCCATTGTACTTTATAATACCCACGTTAGGTGCAATAAGCATGGTGTCGTTTACGGGGCCACCGGGTGTAATTACAGTGCGCAGCAGCGTGTAAACATTATTATAACTATTGCCAGCCACCGTTTGGCTTGCGGATGAAGCGATAACCTTAACAGTTCCGCCCGAAGATGACCAGGATGACTGTGACGATATAGGAAAAGTCAATGTCCATTCATCAAATAACCCGCTGCCGGCAAAGGTTTGTACGCCATTATCGCCTGTATAAGAAATAGATGGTGTGCCTGAATTAATAGCACCTGAATCAACAACTACACCTTTAATGGAAGTAGTGGTGTAGTAAGTGATGGTTGCACCAAACACCGACATGGCGTTTGCTATTTGAAACACTGCCGTGTCGGTTTGTGTTGGCGGGTAATTAGTTACGGCATAACACCAGCTATCGCCACCTTTTAAAGGCATTTCGCTCATTTGCATTGCGGGTATGGTATCGGCGGGTTTCTTGCAGGCGAAAGTGAGGAGAAGTAAAGCAGGGATTAGTTTTTTCATATTGGTTGTTTAGTTGAAAACGCATATGCAGTTTTAATGCACAATTGACTTGCAAGCTATAAACGTTTGCAAATTCAAAAGGGTTGCTTTAGTAGATATAGCTGAATGCCCTGATGCGACAAATGGATGAAGAGCCTAACCAATACAACTGTTGAGGGGCTTTATTATGGTTTAGATTCGATTGTTTTATTCCTGATGGATTCAGGAGGGAAAATCAAATCCCAATTACGGCCCCAAACAAGATGCCCGTTGTCAATTTTAAATCTTTTAAAGTTGGCTGGTTTTTTCCATTTCTCATAGTCCCCCTGTGCATATTTTTGAATGGCTTTGTTGAAATCAACAACAATAGAGTAACCATCCTGATAGGTGATTTGCAATCGATAGTGATCAAGGTAATTTGCCGATGCTATATTATATGATTTGGTCCTGCTCATACCTTTTCCTTTATAACCTCGCAGGTAACGGTTTTCTTAAATATAAATACCCGGTTCCATTTAGCAACAATTTGTACAATGTAAGTAACAAGCACTTAGACAGATACTGCACTGAACTTAGTTACCGTTATAACAGCCGTAAAGTAACCGATAATGAGAGATTTCACTCAACGCTAACCAACGGAGGTACGCGTTTAAGGTATCAGGATTTGATAGCTAAATAGCGGACAATGGGGTGTACGACAAATTCAGCAA
>PMXD01000334.1 GCA_003165895.1 Bacteroidota bacterium
GTTGCCTGGTACCGTATTAGCTGTCCTTCCAGCAGCTTTAGGAACAGCACCCGGTTTAACCAACTTATGCTTAGTTCAAGCGCAATACTAAAAATCTGCTTCTCTACATTTTCCCCGTAACTGCTTAGGTTGCTTACGTTCTTCCACCTGCCACCGGTTTGCAGCTTGTTAATCGTATTTTCAATAATAGAGCCTTCTATACGGGCTTTAGCTTCGGGGCGGTCAATCAGTTTTTTACTGCCATCTTTCTTTTCTTCCAGCCCCAAAATGTACAGTAATTCGTAATAAAAATCTTTGTTAAGCTGGTTGCTGTCGTTGGCAAAAGGTTTTCGCGCCTTTATACATTGTGGAAAAACCGCTTTATATTAAGTAATATTATCATTTCATACCCACGTTTCAGTTGTTTTGAAACAACCATATAAATAAAATATTCTGTGTATTCCTTGTTTGGAAAATAAAAATAGTGTTTTTTTACTGAACGAAAAACATCGTTTTTATAGTATGTATTTTTAATAGATATTTATTACGAAATAAAATAAGGGAACATGCTAACCGAAAAAGACCTGCAAGACATTTACGACTGGCAAATTGACATGAATGAGCAAATGCATGAGTTAAAAAAAACGATTTATAGCTCAATCGAACGCTTTGAAGCAAAGGAACACAAGGAAGCGATAGCTATCCTTAAAAAGGGAACCTTTCCCTTTTGGACTTCAAAAAAGGTAAAAAAGTTTCTGGAAACGTATGTAGAAACGCCCGAAACAAAAAAAGAGTTAGAGAAGTATCGTTATAAAGAAAACGAGACAATATCGGATAATGCAATCGTTGAGTAATTGTTCTTATCGGCCATCACGTTCTGAAGCGTGTTTTTACCATCAAGAATATCTTGAAGGGCTTCTTTTTTTAGACCTGTTACATGAGTGGTGTTTACGGAAGTTATTCCGAGTAGAACTGACTTTTCAGAGGTTAGTTTTAATAGTAGGTTTTGTCCTATTCGATGGGCTAATGCAGCTTGTAAGGTTTCCATTTAGTTGTGAGTGGGATGGGGTTAAACTTGCGAGGTTATCCATCCCCTCGCTCCAAATGTATCTTATTCGACCGATTGTAAAGCTAACAGCATGAACGTAATTTCCATATCCGATAAATTCCATACTAAAGAGGACTGTCTTGGGTATATGGAAAACCTACGGTGGAGCGGTCATCCCGTTTGCCCGTATTGCGGAAGCACGGATAACATTCCTGTTAAAAAAGAGTTTCGCCATCATTGCAATAATCCTGAGTGCAAAAAGACGTTTAGCGTACTGATAGGTACCATTTTTGAGGGGGCAAGGCTTCCCCTGCCCAAATTCTTTGTGCTTATCGGATTAATGCTGAATGCCCGCAAAGGCATTAGTTCCATGCAGTTGCGCCGGGACGTAGGAATAACCGTCCGCTCATCCTGGTATGCTGCCATGCGTGTACGGTGCGCGATGGTTGAAACTATATCCGATATGAAGGGCACGGTTGAGGCCGATGAAATGTACGTTGGAGGCAAGCCTCGCCACAGAAAAGTAACAGCGGATAACGTAGCATGGTTATCACGTCTTGAAAAGCCTAAACGGGGGCGCGGGGCGCAAAACAAGGTAAAGGTCGCCGGGATGGTTGAGCGTGATGGCCGGGTTATCACCAAGGTACTAAGCAATTTTACGGCACAGAACCTTTTAGCCATGCTGAAGCGGTACGTTAATATTGATAAGGCAACCCTGATGACCGATGAATTTGCAAGCTACAATAGCTTTGACGAGTATGTTACCCGCCACGTAATCAAACACAAGCAGAAGGAATACGTCAGGGGAAATGTCCATACAAACACCATCGAGGGCTACTGGAGTATTGTCAAGGCAGGTATAAAAGGTCAGTACCGGGTGCTAAGCAGGCGGTATTTCCCGTTCTATCTTGCTGAATTTGCCTATAAATACAACAGGCGCAATGCTCAAAGTCTGCAATTTGAATCTTTTATGAAGGATGCGTTAAGCGATGGGAAATGCCTGATTTATCATAAGCCGAAAGGCGACCCGCTCAAGATAGTTTACCCGCGTAAAAACAAACCTGCAAAGGCTAATACGCGGAAATTCAACAAGGCTAATAAGGATGCAGGTAAAACAAAAGCGAAGAAAAAAATAGCAAAAGCCAAAAAGAAGAAAGAGATAAAAACAGAAAAGGAATAGTTGTCGCTATTCCTTTTAAAGTATTGTAACAATAATTAGTTATGCGAGTTCCTTCCTACGCATGGCAAAGATATTCTTTTGCCATATTTTCCCAAAATTATTTTTATGAAGAAAGCTAAAGAGAAAAATATTAAGAAAAAAGGGGTGAAGAAAAAACCGGTAAAAAGTGAAATTAACCCTTTTAAGGGGCGAGTTACGGAGCGATTGTATACATAAACCGCCTATTTGTAATCTGGCAACCGCTCTCTTACTATTTTATCATGTATAGCCTCTTGTTCATCCAGATATTTATCCATCTGCTCCGTTATTTTTGATAAAGGGATTTTTTTTAGTTCGGATATAATAACAGCCTGATTATCTAAAATAAGTCTCAGGTGTGCTGCATTGCTAATTAAAATTCTGGCAGTTAATACTTGCCAGTCCTTTTTTCGAATTTCATCATCATCCATGTTTCCAAATTTTGGGATTAGAAATCTACGGACATATTGAGCTTTTGCTCACAATATTCTTCGCTAATCTATATAGTTGCTTTGAAACAACCAAATGTTATATATTTGATGCGTAAAGAAATAGCGTTAGTATATTCTTTGTAGGTTGAAAACTGGTAATCTTCTACACTACAACAAAGGATAGTAATCTAACGCCTGCGGTAAACGTGGGCGGTAGTGTTATCCATTGTAGTGGGTCATACCAGTACCTCAACCGATGGGTCTATACTATTTAGCCCACGCCGTCATTATAACAGTCTGCTCCGGGCTTTAGCAGACACCCAAAAACCCCTTATTTATGAAGAAGATTTTACTGTTATCAGCACTGGCATTTTGCCTGAATCAAACGTTTGCGCAAGGTTTTGTAATTCAAAACCCGTCTTTCGAAGATACAATACAAGGCAATTTTGCTCCACCGGACTGGGACTCATGCTCCCCATGTCCCCGGTTCAGGGTTGAGGTTGCCACCGCTGCCTGGCAATGGTTGTTAAGAAAAGTAAAATGTATAAATTGCATTTCGGATGGCAAAATCAATTTCAAAAATTATAAAAATCAATATTTATTCCCTACTTGTTCTGAGGGTATATCTGCCATAAAGCTATAAGATGTATATTTCCGCAAATGTGGTTGCCTCAAAACAACTTGTTTATTAATAATGCGTGTTGTATCTTTCGGGCTTATTGTACAAACAAAAAGGAACGACTTGCCGGTCTGTTCCTTTTATGTTTTCCTACCGTCTTGTGAGCTTGGTCGCGTCACAGGGCAAATGTATATTCTTTTGCTCGGACTTTACAAACTCTTTTTTATGACGTTAAAGGCTCTGGAAAAGGCAATGAGGAAAAAAAATCCAGGAAAGGGAATGAAACTTGTTTTCTCTGAAAAGTCCATTCCTTGGGAGGAATTTGTAAAAGACTGGGATAAATTAAAAAATAAATGGGAGATACAGTTCGCCACCGTTCCCTTAGCCCCTATGCCCCCGGATTT
>PMXD01000255.1 GCA_003165895.1 Bacteroidota bacterium
CCCTGTGAGCCTGTTGCTCCAACCGCACCATCATTACCACTTGGCCCTGTTAATCCTTGTGCACCGGTAGCACCGGTTATTCCATTTACACCAGTTACGCCTTGAAGGCCTTGTGAACCTGTTGCTCCAACTGCTCCATCATTACCACTTGGACCGGTTACACCAGCTGTACCGGTTATTCCATTTGCACCAGTGGCACCCACCGCTCCATCATTCCCGCTTGGACCGGTCACCCCGGTTATGCCATTCGCTCCAGTTGCCCCAACAGCTCCGTCATTGCCGCTTGGGCCGGTTACGCCTGTTGCTCCTATCGCACCATCATTGCCACTCGGGCCGGCTGTTCCCTGAACACCTGTTGCGCCAGTGATTCCGGCTGCTCCGGTAGCTCCAACTGCTCCATCATTTCCGCTTGGACCGGTCACCCCGGTTACGCCGCCCGCTCCGGTAGCGCCCACTGCGCCATCATTCCCGGTAACGCCGGTTGCGCCCGCTACACCCGTCACTCCGGTTATCCCGGCAGCTCCGGTAGCTCCTTGCAGGCCCTGTAAGCCAGTAACTCCGGCAACTCCTGTTGCCCCTATATTTCCTGTAAACCCGGCAATACCTTGTATTCCGGTAGCACCGGTTATTCCTGTGTTGCCCGGTGCACCGGCAGCTCCTGTTGCCCCTGTAGGGCCAAATAATGAGGCGGTTGTAGTGGTTGATCCGTTAGTGAGAATAATACTTAATGTTCCGTTTGCGTTAGAAACGATACGGCTAATACCTACTCCGCTTGCGCCTGTGGCACCTTGCACACCCTCGGCGCCTGTGGCTCCCGTAGGGCCGGGTGCAGCAGTACCTCCTGATGTTTCGGCGTAAAGCGCATAGGGCACGCTTACCAGTTGCGAAATACCCATATTAAGGTAATTGGTGCCACCGGTGGGGTCCATTTCTACCAATAAATATTTATCTCCCGTTGCCCAGGGAATACCACTAAATACTCCCGAAACTACCTGACCTTCACCAATTTTAAGTGTAAATAAGCCAAACTGATTGGTAGTTGCTTTATTGGTTTCCTGGTATTCAGGCGTACCGGGATTGAAACCATTTTCAATGGTAAATCTTACAGATATAGAAGCATTAACCAATGGGTTACCTGAAGCATCCCGTGCTATAGCCTGATAATTAACTGCCTGTGGAACCTGGGCCGACAGTGTTGCACATAGCAACAGTGCTGCGAACAGGGAATAGAATTTCTTCATCCTTCAACTTAAATTATATCATAAAATATATTGTATTGCTTTTCTGTCCAAAAAAAGCAATGGTGCTTACGTCGTTAATCTGTTGCTAATCTAACGTTTACCGCTTACTATTTTACTAAATGACCAAAAAGAAATTAAGCGTTTCGTTTTTGACGCGTTCAGGGATAAAAACCAGCGTTTTTTCAGTATTTGTTCCTCATTTCATGCTTTTGGTTGTATAGCTAACAGCACTATATCCGCAAGGTAGCACTGCTTTAATGACATTAACTTTGTGCGTGGCCCATAATTACAAAGAAAAGCGGGGATGCCCCGGATGGGATTTTCAACTTCAGGCACTAAAACTCATACGTTCTTCTTGCCAGGTTAATTCTAAAGCCAATATTGAACATAAAGCTTGATTGACTGGTAATGGGGTTATCAGGAGACTTAACTGTATTATCCGAACGGTATAATATACTCGCATCAATATAAATATTATGCCATGGCTGATAAGAAGTCAAAAACTCAAAATAGGCTATACTACCCACTGCACCCTGCAATAAGTGGTTGCCTAACTGGTTTTGTATAAAAGGCGTACTTCCACCACCATCAGGCAATAATATATTAGATCCGTAATTACTCATCACGCCATTAATAAGCGTATCCGTTCCCACTTTGGCAACAAAAAACTTAGCGTTAAACGACCACTTAGGCATTGGTTGGTACCGCAGATTCATGATAATTTCATAAAAATTAGCTCCCAGCGGGTCGGCCAGTGGTTGATTATAATTAGTAAAATTATCTGTGCCATCGGCAGTGTAGGTATAAGGCCTTACAATATTAAATTCCAGTTGTGCGTCCAGGCCAGGGGCTATATCAACATATTTCGCTCCGGCTTGTATGGCCCATTTATTAGCCCACCATCCATCATGCGCAAAAAAGTGCCGGGCATTAAATTCGTTCAGCAAGGCCTGCCCGTATATTTGAAAGTGGTGAGCGGCATTTATTTTAAAATCGCCGCCTATAGAAACCTTATCAGGGTTGCCCAACGATGACTCTACCGCCTTATAGAAAATTACAGGGTTCAGATAAGATATTTCAAACTGGCTGCGTTCAAATATTACCGTTTCGAACAAACCCAGGGTAAGCCAAGGTGAAGTATTCAGTGTTAAATGGTGCACCGCCATATATTTGGTTGGCAACAGCATATCAGGGCCTGATTGCACATAACCATAATTCAGCTGGGCGAAGATATTTTCATAGTTAAACCTCCAGAATCTTACATCAAATTTCAGGAACAGGTAAGGGGCTGAATAATCAGATAGTATAAGCGACCGCATGCCATCACCAATAAAAAACTTATCTCGGCCAAAAGATAAATCAATGTATTTTAAAATATGGGCTTTTACATATCCCCGTGCATCCCAATAGTCAACACCGTCCTTAAACTTAAATATGCTTGAACTATAAATTTTGTAATACGACTCCCCGGGCACATTTCTGAAAATATAGGTACTTCCCGTTGCATAGGTTTGAGGGCCTAACGTATTAATCTGCGATACATAATAAGGGGCACGTTCGTCATTACCAGTTGCGTTAAAATAAAAGCTCAGTACTTGTTTAATATCTCCCCTTACTTCTAAACCAAGGGAGCGGTCAAAAAGGAAACGTCCGCCTCCGCCACTTTCACCACCAATTGTTACTCCTATTAAAGGATTGATTCTCAAATCCCACAACCCTTTCTTTTTAGAGCTTACAGAAAAAAAACTGGCAGGTTCGGTATAAAGTACCTTAAATAATGGTCTTGCGGTACGACTATGCAAACTATCCAGCCACTCCGAATTTTCATCAACCAGGTATTGAAGTTGCGACTTTTCCACCTTATTAAAGCGAATATTAGAAAGCAAAAGCGATTCGGCCACGCGGGCCACATCTGCCCGCGAATAAGGTTTGTCGGCGGTAAACTCAATGGGTATCACCTGCGCGTACTTGATATCCAGCCGGTTCATAAAGATGTAACTATCAGTATTTAAATTGATAGAGGTGCCCTGCGTAAAGGCAAGTACACTAAAGGCCGTAAAAAATAAAGTAAGTAGAGGTTTCCGCATATTTGAATGAACTACTAATTGCGCCAAACCTAATTTAAATTTAGGTTCTTAGCAAATAGGGGGCTTATATCCACTAAAACGGGCTTATCTGCCAACAACTTTCCCCCGCGTCATCTTATAAAATGTAAGAAGCCAGATAGCGGCGCCAATAATAAATGTGATTACAGCCAGCAAGCTCCATTTTAATGAGGTAAAAAATGAAGAGGCCACCGCAAGGTTATCTGAAAAATCAGGATAGGTTTTTAACATTCTTATAATGCACGCATTTTCACTATAGTCGGCAAACAGCACCAAAAAAGGCAGTAAATGAATATATTTTACCCTTACACCATAAACAGAAAGCGACTTAAAAACCCAGCCCATAATGATAAGAAACAGAAAAGTATACGTCAGCGGATATAATGTATCAGCCCATAATTCAAAACTGGCAGCTTCCCATCTGGCCGAAACACCGTAATCTCCTATAATGGCTCGCGCTCTTTCGGGCGTATAAGTAAACTGAAGGTCCAGCATTTCAACTTTTTTTCCGCTTATTTGCTGAATCATCTGAGCGCCCTTAGGCATAATGTATGCCCCGAACACCATATAAATAATCAGTGCAGCAATAAAGGTTTTAAGGCCGGCAATACGCCAAAAGAAACCGGCAATTTTCTGTAACATAAAAACAATGTAATTAAAAATCTGTTAACTGTAAAAAGACTGTAAGGATAACAACAACCACTCGTCCAATAAAATAAAACAAGAGTTATGAAAACCGCCGCATTTGCTTTCCTGTTGTCCTTACTTGTATTTTCATCGTGTAGTAATAAAACCCCTAAACCGTTAGCAACCGAAACACAAACCCCTAAAAACAATACTATGAACACCGATAACAAAGATTTGACCCCTATTGTAAAGACAAACGAAGAATGGAAAAACCTGTTAAGCCCGGAACAATACAGGGTTTTGCGCGACAAAGGAACAGAAGCCCCCTTTACCGGCAAGTATTACCTGAACAAGGATAAGGGAGTTTACGTTTGTGCTGCCTGCGGCAACGAATTATTTACTTCGGATATGAAGTTCGAATCAAGCTGCGGATGGCCCAGCTTTGATAAAGAAATTGCCGGAGGCAAAATAAAAACTCATATTGACACCAGCCATGGTATGGTAAGGACGGAAATAATTTGTGGAAGATGCGGTTCGCACCTGGGGCATTTGTTTGATGACGGCCCTACTGCAACCGGTGAAAGGTATTGTGTGAACTCAGTTTCGCTTAATTTTAAAAAGGATAGCCTGTAAGTTAGGGAGGGGTGTTGTATTTGGCTGTTTTGGATTGAGCAGCCAACTCACCTCTTTGTCTGTCGACATTTCTCCTGGTTCGGCTTCGCTCACCATGACAGTTTTTGAAAAAAAGAGAGGAGAAAACCAGATGGTGGCGGAGGTATTAAAATATTAAACGATGTCATTGCGAAGCTTTTTCCCGTAAAAAATTAATAGAACAAATGCTGTGGCAATCTTCAGGTTTGTGATTATGGGTAATGTGACATGAAAGACACAGCGGAAGATTGCCACGGATAATACTTTTTTATTTTTTACGTGAATTATCCTTGCAATGACGCCGTTATAATAACTTAAAAATCAAGACCTTCCTAGCCGAGTCTCCC
>PMXD01000016.1 GCA_003165895.1 Bacteroidota bacterium
TTATCTTCGTGACACACGGCAACCTGGAACTATAAATAACCGCAAGTCTCGTGGCTTGCAAACCTTATTGTTCCTTGTATTTTTCCCCTGCAACAAATGTATTCCCCAAAAATCCTCATAATCTCCCCGTATCACTTATTTTTGGCGCACATATATGGCAGACGATAAACATTTTTGCATTTTCGGGCGCAAGCCAATTATAGAGGCACTAAAAGCCGGCAAACGTTTTGACAAAATTCTGGTTTTGAAAAACATTACCGACGATGAGATGCGCGAAATCTACAAGATGGCGAAGGACGTAGATACGCCCATCCAGAATGTACCCAAAGAAAAACTGGAAAGCGTAGCCCGGAAATATTCAAAGCACCGCGAGGCCAATCACCAGGGCGTTATTGGTTTTCTTTCCATTATAGATTATTACAGCCTTGATGATGTGCTACACCAAACCTATGCAAAAGGCGAAACGCCTTTGCTGGTTATATTAGATGGCGTAACAGATGTAGGTAACTTTGGGGCCATTGCGCGCTCCGCCGAGTGTTTAGGCGCACATGCCCTGGTAGTGCCTGCACAAGGTTCGGCCCAAATAAATGCCGAGGCTATGAAAACCAGTGCCGGCGCCCTCAACAACATTTTAGTATGCCGCGAAAAAAGTTTGGTAACAGCCATTAAATACTTAAAGGTAAACGGCATAAAAGTTTTCGGCACTGATAAACACAAAGCCACAGATATAAGTAAAGTTGACTTCACAGAACCCTGCGCCATTGTATTAGGCTCTGAAGGCGATGGCATCTCCGCTGAAATAATGAAACTCTGCGACGAAAGAATAATGATACCCATGGCTGGCCAAACCGAATCACTCAATGTATCAGTCAGTGCAGGAATCGTACTCTACGAAATAAGCAGGAGCCGGAAAAAATAAAAAACACGTCATTGCGAGGAGGCTTTGCGACGAAGCAATCCCGAAGCCAACGACAACCGACCATAACTTAACACCTATCCAGAAATTCGTAATTGCAACAAAAAGAGGAGATTTAATTCTAAAGAAAAAAGATAGAGCTGGGAGCTCTTCTGTTTTCCTTTTGTAAAACTATGCAATGCCAACCAACAAGTAGTTGCATTGCATAGTATATACATAAGCAACAGCGCCTTAGAACGGCGCTATGCTCTTAGCGAGCTTTCTTTGCTGCTGCTTTCTTTACAGGAGCTTTTTTAGCTGCTGCTTTTTTTACAGGAGCTTTCTTAGCAACTGCTTTCTTTACAGGAGCTTTCTTAGCTGCTGCTTTTTTTACTGCTTTTTTCTTGGTAGCCATAAATAATTGTTTTTACCTACTCTGTTATGCCCGTTTTCGGTTACCCGGGTACCTACTCTTTTATAGCTTTTCGGTTTCCGCTTTTACTTTAAATGTGGTGCATCAAAAAAAATCAACGCCCATACATTCAACGTAACAGGGTGTAAAATATTTAATTTACTAAACACCTTTATGCTTTCGGCATGGAAACAACTCCACGTCAGTTTTATTTTGTCTATTATTAAAAACATCTGCGCAATTATCATCAACATGTGCTAACAACTTTACAAAATGCTGAAACTGTTTGCAGAAGCCAATTCCACCGGTGCACATATTCCGTTTATTAGCACAAAACCCGGGCGCACCAAAATGTGTATAAACATCTGCGCTAAAAATCCATTTACCGGTTCTATCAACTTTTTTGTTGCAACTACACGCTCATTTTTCAACTGGTGCATTTTCATTTTTGAAAGAACAACATAACTATTTTATAAAACAGCTGTGCATTATAAACGCACATACAGCCGAAATGTTACACAGAAAAAATTGAAGCGTATCTATTTATGCGGCAGCGATAAGAAGGATTGCCTGAAAAATGAATTTCCACTTCATGCCTCATTTTAAAACTTCAGATAAAAATCCTTGGTCATCATCTTGTACTCCTCTGTAAAATTTTCTACGGCGTGTTGTATCGTAAGGCTGCTATTCAAAATATCTTTTTCACTTTGCTCCAGCTGCAACATCAGCAGGTAAGGTGCTTTACCCGCAACAGCAGTAACTTCTGTCAACCCGGTTACAAACAAGCGGTACTCATTGGCGATTTTCCGAAACACAGCAAGATTAAATACCGGCAGAACCAATAGCACTCTCCCATTATCGGCTAACAACCGCGATATGCCTGATAGTAGTTCTTCATAAGTTAATGCAACAGTATGCTTCGCTACATTTTTCCTATGGCTGCTTGTTTTCAGGTCATCAATAAAATATGGCGGGNNCGTCATACTTCATGCCCGGATTAAACTCCTGCAGCGAAGAATGAAATGAAGTTAAACGGCTGGCCCATAAACTGTTTTCAAAATTTTCCTTCGCCTGCAGGTAAGCATCGTTATCAACATCAATAGCATGTATTTCGGCTATAGCATTTTTTTGCGCCATCATTAAGGCTATTACCCCGGTGCCCGTTCCAACATCCAGTATGCGCTTTGCCTCACTCACATCACCCCACGCCCCAAGCAAAACACCATCGGTATTTACCTTCATAGCACACTTATCATGCGCCACACCAAATTGTTTAAATCTGAAAACCGATTGCTCCATCTTTAATACTACACAACTTTACAGACAATTTTAAATCGGCCGAAACTAGTGTCATGTCAAGTTAGT
>PMXD01000233.1 GCA_003165895.1 Bacteroidota bacterium
GGGAAATTTGTCGTACACCCAGGCAGATCGTCAGGTATTCTTAATTTATGTAAAAGCGGTTTAGAGGGTTTGCAAGTTCAAAAATGTTGATTTACTTTGCATCACAAAGCACTTTTATAATGAGCGAACCGAACGAACAATTAGAGCAGATAAAAGAAATAAGGAACATGATGGAGCGCTCATCGCGCTTTATTTCGTTAAGCGGTTTGGCGGGGGTATTTGCTGGCTTTTTTGCCATGTGCGGGGCCGGTGCGTTTTACATCTTCATTAACCGAAACCTTAATTACGGATATACAGAATTTGCTAAAGAAGTGCCCATTGACATCAGTTTAACCTTTGCACGTTTTTGTATCCTTGATGCAATGGCCGTATTGACTTTATCGCTGCTGTTTGCTGTTTTTTTTACTACCCGCAATGCAAAAAGCAAAGGGCAGAAAATATGGGACGCTGCCGGCCGGCGCCTGATCGTAAACCTGTTTATTCCGCTGGTGCCAGGCGGGTTGTATTGCCTTATTCTTTTAAAGTATGGGTGGTTTGGCATGATAGCGCCCACAACGCTTATCTTTTACGGGCTGGCGCTGGTGAATGCCTCAAAATATACAGTTGATGAAATCAGGTGGCTGGGTTTTTCGGAAATCATTTTAGGTTTGATTGGCTGCTTTTTTATTGGTTATGGAATTACAGTGTGGATGATTGGTTTTGGCATACTCCATATTATTTATGGCCTGATGATGTATGCACGATATGAGGCTAAACCGGTAGAGAAGAAATTTTGGTAGGCGAATGAAACCGAAGCAACAGTGAAAGATGTAATTGACAAACTGAATAAGGCATTTGAGAACAGGATAAGGCTGGGTATAATGAGCGCGCTGATGGTAAATGAGAGCGTGGATTTTTTGACGCTTAAAGAGCTGCTGGATGTTACCGATGGTAACCTGGCCAGCCATATAACCGCGCTTGAAAAGGTGGATTATATAGCGGTTAAAAAAGAGTTTGTGGGCAAAAAAACGAAGACATCATATATGGTAACCAGCCTTGGAAGAAAGGAGTTTAACTATCATTTAAATGCCCTGGAAAAATTGGTAAAGCAGAACAGGAAATAATTTTTTTACCCCTGTTGCTTTAAAATATGGTAAAAAAATAACTCCCGGTAATTGCGTTAAGGCTTAACCGGCGCATCTGCCGGCTTCATAGACTTTTCTATATAGCCTTTTAAAGCGGTTGCTGATGTGTATTGAACATTCTCTGCCTTGGCGCGGATGATAGCATAATCGCAGGCCAGGGAGGCTTCTTTAAAGTTATTGAGGCTGTACAGAAGCCATGCGTAGGTTAAGTTGTAAGTGTACTTGTTATCAATATTAATTGCGGCGTAAGCCCATTTAGTTGCCCGCTCTAATAGCTCGGGTTTATGGATATTGATGTAATAGGCCCAGGCAACTTCATTTAGCAAGGCAGCATTATTATCTGCATACTTTTTAACGTATTGGCTGGCGTACTTATCGTAATTTTCCCAATCGCCCATATGGAAGTAATAGTCCATGGATAGTTTCAAAGTTTTCTCAGCATGGTCGGGGGCTTTGTTGGTTTTAATCAGTTTGAGGGCGCCTTCGAATAAAGCTTTATCATCAGCCCGTGGGGCCTCGGTTACGGCTTTGGTAGCAAGCAGGTTTATTTTGTTGTTGAAAATCTGCTCACCCATCAGGTGCTGGTAATAATCTTTGTTTTTCATCAGGTAAGCAAGACCCGGCGAAGTAAGATCGTTGGTAAGGTTAAAGATGGTTCTGGTATGTTTGGGGTCGCTCATTTCAGCCGGGGTGAGCTTCTCCAGGTATTCTTTAAAGTTATCCTGGTATTTTTCACCGGCATCGTACAGGGTATTTACGTAATCGTGCAAAAAGTTTACATCCCTGTCGCCACCTGCATATCTTTTGCGCATTCCCTCTAAGATACCCGGTGTGGGGTCGGTGGCTTTTTTAGCGTTTTCAATTAAACCTTCGGGTTCCAGGCCCCCGACAATTTTGTGTAGCACATTGCCATCGCCATCTAACCAAAGCAAGGTAGGGTAGGCCCTGATGCCATATTTGTTGGCAATAGTAATACCATCATCTTTTTCCATATCAAACTTGGCATTCACAAACCGGGGATTGAAATAAGCACCAACAGCCGAATCGGGAAATACCATGGAAGAAAGCCTTTTGCAAGGCCCGCACCACGAGGTAAAGCAATCCATAAATACTGGCTTGCCCTGAGCTTTGGCCATATCCAGTATTTCCTGAAATTTCTTGTCGTGATTAAATTCAATACCCTGGGCATTTGAGATGAGGGTTGAATAAAGAAGAATTAAGAAAACACCAGTACACTTTTTCATAAGAAATAATTTTCAGCCTTCAAATTTATGGTTTTTAGCAGAGAATTTTGCCATTAAGGCGCCAAGGGTGCCAAGAATTAAAAGGGAAATACATTTTTTAACTCTAAGAAGCAAAATTCCTGCTGGTCAGCTATATTTGTCAAAAATCTTCATGAAGGTCGTTGCTTTTAGCCTATTATTTTTATTTTGCTATATACAATCTACCGCTCAGCAAACGTTTAACCACGAAACCCTTGTAAAAGATTTGGATGAATACAGGGATTGTATGATTGTGAATGATATAGACCCCTTTGAACAGATTAGCAGGCAGGATTTTATAAAAGGGGTGCAAACCATTAAAGAAAAGGCAGCTTCATTAAATGCAGATGAGTTGCTGATAGAATTGATGAAGCTAAATGCCCGGCTGGCCGATGAGCATTCCGCTATAAGTGGTTATGCAACTTCCGTGCTTCCTTTCAGGTTTTATTGGTTTGAGGAGGGGATATATATTATATCAACCAATACAGAAAATGCTGCTTATTTGAATGCCAGGCTTATTGCGGTTGATGATGTACCGGTTAACCAGGCAATGGAAAAGATTAAAAGTATTTTGCCATCACATTATGACGGCTATGTAAAATACAGTGCGCCAAAGTTGCTTGTACAAAACACAATTTTGCATGGCCTTGATATTATTGATAATGTTCAATCTGTAAGCCTTACACTGCTTACTGAGCAGGGGAAAACCGTTATCGCTAAATTTAATTTTATAACAGGTAAGGCGGAATTAAATAATGATAACAGGTACAAAACGTTTTTACGCTTTAGTAAGAGTTCCAGCTATTGGTTTAAGTATGTAGACTCGGCAAATACGTTGTATTTTAATTATAGCTCCTGTTTCCCAGATGCCGCTTATCCTTTCAACCAGGTTACTGAAGACTTTTTTAAAGAGGCCGATCGCAAAAACCCGGCAAAAATAATTATTGACTTGCGGCAAAATGATGGTGGTGTAAGGTTAACCATTAAGCCCTTTATTTATGCCTTGTATAAATCAAAATACAATAAGCCCAATACGGTTTTTGTGCTTACCGGCCGCAAAACCTTTTCGGCGGCAATGAATAATATCTTTGATATCAGAAGGGTGGTGCCTATAATTACTATTGGCGAAGAAACCGGTGCGTGTATTAATCATTTAGGACAGCCAGATGGTATTATGCTTAAAAACTGTGGCCTTCAAATAAGCTATTCTACCAACCATATTGTAAACGTACCGAATGCTACCGGCCCGGTGGTGCCGGATGTATTAATCCCTGAAAAATTCAATGATTTTATAGCTGGTAAAGATGCGGCTTTAGATTACGCATTAAAGCACTAAATTTAATATTCTACGATATGCGCGTTGTGGTTTCGTCTCTTTTTATTAAATTGCTACTGGTAAAATAGAAATTATGGGCCTGATAAAAGAACCAAAAAATGTCGACTTCTATGTTATTGACAAACCCTGGACGGAAGAGGAACAAAAGGAATTTAGCGCCTTTATTAAAATGAGAAAGGAGCGACGAAAAAAAAGAAGTTTAAAGGCAAATACAACAACCAATAAATCAAAAGTAATACACTCAATTTAAATGGCCCTTCACTCATTCTTCCAGATATTGCATCGCTGCAATTGAATCTGATGACTGTAAAATATTTTGGTAGTGCGCTCAAATGATTCTGTAAAGTCGGACACGTAAAACTGGTCTTCAGCCAATTTTTGTTCGCTGTGCAGGTTTTCTTTTTCAAGTATCCATTTAAGTTTTGCGGCAACTACTTCGGCTGAGTCGAAAATTTTAACGCGGTGATTATAAAAGGCATCTATTTCGTTTTTAATAAGCGGGTAATGGGTGCAGGCCAATACCAGCGCATCAATATCTTTTAACTCCGGCTGCGATAAATAACTTTCCAACACGGCGGCGCTGATGTTATTATTGTAATATCCTTCTTCAATCATAGAGGCCAGCAGGGGAGTGGCAAGGGCTGAGAAATTTAAACCGGGTTTACGACGCGAAAGCTTTTCCTGGTATACACCTGAGCTAATGGTGGTTTTGGTGGCTATGATACCCACTTTTTTAATGCTGTCATCAGCAATTACGGCTTCTATCATCGGGTCAATAACATTAATGACCGGTATGGAGCCTTTAAACTGGTCGCGCAATTGCTCGTAGGCAGCCGCAGAGGCAGTGTTGCAGGCAATAACGATAGCTTTGCAGTGCTGCTGGTTTAATAAAAAACCGGTAATGCGGCTGGCGTACTGGCGTATAAGTTCTTTCGATTTATCGCCGTAGGGCATGTGCGCAGTATCGCCAAAATAAATGAGTTGTTCGTTTGGTAACTGCCTGGAAATGGCATTGGCGACCGTTAAGCCGCCAATGCCCGAATCAAATACACCAACAGGTTGATGCTTATGATTTTTCATCTTTTATTATTGTTTGCCGCCCATACCGGGTTGCGATGTGCCACCAGCAGGTGCTGCTACACGGGTAATGTTTAGCTTTTTCATAACCAGGTCAGTTACGTCATCTGCGGTTTCAGGATAGTAAGCTACTGCCCCCGATACTACATCTAACACATAAGAGTAATTGCTGGCTATGGCAACCTCTTTAACTGCTTTCAGGTATTTATCGTTGATTGGTTTCAGTTTCTCCTGCTGAAGTTTCTGAAGGTCGTCATTTACTTTGCTTTCAAAGTCCTGGATTCTTTTTTGAAGATCCTGAAGTTCCTGGATTTTTGATTCAATGATAGGGTCTGGTGTGCTTTTATCATTGCTTAAAGCCTGAAGGTCTTTTTGTTTCTTTTCGTAATCGGCATACATGCCTTCCAAAGCTTTTTGATAAGATTGTTTTTGCTTATCAATATCGCTGTTCATGGTTTTAAACTCAGGCATGGCCTGCAAAATTTCCAGCGAATTGATGTGTCCGATTTTTTGCTGAGCATTAGCTGTACCGAAAAACGCGAATACTGCTGTGATGATTATTGCAATTGTCTTTTTCATTTGGGTTTATTTGTTCTTTTTATTGATTTATGAGTGTTTAGTTAGCTCCCATTCTTTTTTTAACCAGGTCTGTAATATTGCCTGTAGTTTCAGGGTAATAAGCCACGCCGCCGGCAGCAACATCAAATATGTAGCTGTATCCGTTTTCTTTAGCAACGGCTGCGACCATTTTAATGTATTTGTCATTGAGTGGTTTTAATAATTTGTCCTGATAATCCTGAATTTCAGCACTGGCGCTTTGTTCGTAAGAGGTTATAGCTTTCTGAAGGCTATCCAATTCCTTTTTTCTTTCTTCCAATACCGCATTCATCATGCTGGCGCCATACTGGTTAACCTCTTTCAGTTTTGACTGATAGGTATCGTACATTACCTGCACTTTGGCCTGTGCGTCTTTCTTTTTCTTATCAACGGAAGCGCTCATTTGCTTGAACTCGGGCATACTTTGCACAACTTCATTGGAATTGATATGTCCGTATTTCTGAGCAAAGGTTTCAGCGTTAAAAACGAAGAAAGATGCTACTAAAAGGATGATTGCTTTTTTCATTAGTGGGCGCAAAGATATATTTTTCTGTTTACCGTAATAATTCTCTAATTACCTGCTGGTTTTTGTGAAACCCCGAGTGCTGAAAGGATATCATCACTTTTGTTCAACCTGTCGTTAGCATAAAGCATTGTGGGGCCGCTTGAACGATCGAAAATGACGTCGTACCCCTTTGCAAGGGCATATTTATTTACCTCATCGTAAATTTTATCCTGTATGGGCTTTATCAGCTCCTGACGTTTTTTAAACAAGTCGCCGTTGGGACCGAATTTTGACTTTTGGTAGTCTTTAACTTCTTTTTCTTTAGCCTCTATCTCTTTGATTTTCTGTTGTTTCATGGGATCGGTCATTAAAACCTGCTCGGCCTGAAACTGCTTGTACATATCATCCACCGTTTTCATACGGCCTTCAATGTCTTTTTGCCACGCGTCGGCAACTTTATCTAATTGTTTTTGCGCCTCGGCGTACTGGGGCAGTTTGCCCAGGATATATTCCATATCTACATAGGCAAATTTCTGGGCGTAAGTTGTGGTTAAGCCCATCAGCGAAACCGCAAGTAATAGCATTATCTTTTTCATGGCATTAATTTAGGGATACCAAATTTATAATGATTTTCTTTTAAACGTACTTCAAGGGCGCAGTAATAACTATTTCTAACAATACAGGCCTCTCCCGCCCTTCGCTTCGCTGGGGCACTCTCCATTCTTCGAATAGAGAGGGAAAAAGCAGCTAAATCGTCAAACTTTCCCTCTCTATCGCTTGCGATGGAGAGGGTGGTCGCACGAAGTGCCGACCGGGAGAGGCCTGTATTTATTCCGGTTCTCTTCCCAGGATGATGTTGAACTGTCCGTATTTTGAGAATATGTTGTTACCTGACGGGGTTAGGCCAAACATAGACCTATCCCACCCGAAGCCGTAATCAAATCCCAGTAAACCAAACATTGGCAGGAACACCCGCACACCGGCGCCTGCTGAGCGGGCCAGTTCGTAAGGTTTGTAATCCTGTATGCTGGTCCAGTAGTTACCGGCATCCATAAAAATGAGGGCATAAATAGTAGCCGACTGCCCCAGTGTTATAGGATAGCGCAACTCCATGCTGTACTTGTTGTAAATTGGTGCACCACCGGTTGGGGTAACAATAGGATAACCGCGTAATGAAACGATATCGCGGCCTAACTGGGTAGCACTGTTCAGGTTACTTAAACCATCGCCGCCTAACTCAACCCGTTCGAATGGTGAATAGCCAATGGCTTTGTTGTAGGTACCAAGGAAAGATAAGTTGGCTGCAGCACGGAATACCATGTTTTTCCAAACCGGTGCATACCACTGGAACAACATTTTCCATTTGTGGAACTCCACCCACTCGTATTTAATTGCATCAGGCACCGCAGGGTCCTGGTAGTTGATGTCCTCGCGGCCTTTGAACATATAAGAGTAAGGCAAAGTAAATTTGCCCTGGATCATAAAATAGAAGCCCTTGTTATAATAAGTGGGGCCAGCCATTTCGCGCGAATCGCGGGATAGGGTTAACTGCAGGTTGAAGTTATATGCCGTTCCGGTGGTATACGTAAAATACGATGCATAATTGTTCAGGATGTATTGCTGAAACTCTAACCCCACTTCGCCGGTAAAGAAGTCATCAGGCCATTTTAAACGGGTGCCTAAACCAACATAAAGACTGGTTGAATAGTACGAACCGTCAATTACCGCATAATCGTTCGGGTCGAGCGTATTAGCACGTAAACGGTTAAAGGCTATGTTGAGCGATTGAGGCTTTTTACCACCTAACCAGGGCTCGGTAAATGATACGCTGTACGATTGGAACGCGCGGCCATTACTCTGGAAACGGATACCAAATCTTTGTCCATCGCCGGATGGCAGGGGAGTCCATGCTTTTTTATCAATGATGTTGCGGATAGAGAAGTTTGTAAAGTTAACACCCAATGTTCCAAATAAACCACCGGTATTGGTTGCTGTAGCCTGTCCGCCATAACCGGCAGATAATTCAAGCTGATCGCTCGGTTTCTCAACTACACGATACTCAATATCCACCGTTCCGTTTTCAGGGTTTGGTATTGGTACCACATCTAATTGCTGCGCATCAAAGTATCCCAGGTTGGTAATTTCGCGTTGAGAGCGGATAAGGTCTGAGCGGCTGAATTTATTGCCCGGTAAGGTTCTTAACTCGCGGCGGATAACGTTTTCGTTTGTTTTGGTATTGCCTATAATTCTTACTTCGTTAATAGTAGCCTGTGCGCCTTCGCTGATACGTAATTCCAGGTCAATTGAATCGCCTTCAATTTTTACTTCCATCGGGGTTACGTTAAAGAACAGGTAACCATCATCCATGTAAAGCGAGCTGAGGTCGCCACCATTAGGGTTCATAAAAATGCGTTCGTCCAATAACTTCTGGCTGTAAATTTCGCCGCGTTTGATATTTACTATGCGGTTGAGGATTGAATCGGGATATTTGCTGTTACCGTTATAATAGATATTGCGGAAATAGTATTTTTTACCTTCATCAACTTTGATATTGATAACCATGTTGGTGGGGTCTTCCAGGTAGAAGGTATCTTTTACAATGCGGGCATCGCGGTACCCTTTGTTGTTGTAAAATTCAATTATGTGGTTTTTATCGTCTTCATAATCATCCCTTTTAAACTTAGAGGCGTTGAAGATATTCAAATTAACGTGGGTATGTTTGCTCCAGTAGTTCCACAGGCCCAGTGGGCTTATAATTTCGCCCATTACTTTATACCATGGCTGGGGATTTGAATCAGCAGCTAAATTTCTTCTGAATTTGAAAAAACCACTGGCATCAAACTGAGGCTTTTCGTGGGTTTCCTTCATCTGGTTTCTCAGCTTTTTATCTGAAAATATTGTATTGCCCGTAAAGTTTATCTGGTCAATCTGCACCTTATTGCCTCTGTCTACAGTTATTCTCAGTTTTACACTATTGGCCAGGGAAGAATCCTTAAACTCCGTAATGGTAACATTAACTGATAGAAATCCCTTATCAATAAAATAGCTTTTAATAGCATTGATGGTAAGGCTACGCATGTTTTCAGTAAAGATAGAACCCAGCCTTAAATCAATTTTTTTCTTGATATCGTCGGCATCGCTGGTTTTAATGCCTTTGAGCGAGTAGCCACCAATACGGGGGCGCTCTTCAACTTTAATTACAAGGTAAACTTTTCCGTTCTCTATTTTTGCGGCAGTAATGGTTATATTGGTAAACAGTTTTTGTTTCCAAAGGGCTTTAATGGCTTTGGGTATCTGGTCACCGGGGATTTTTATTTTTTCGCCTTTGGTTAAGCCGGAGAGGGTACCCAGGATTTTAGAGTCGAGGAATTTTGCGCCTATTACATTTACATCACCAATCTCATATTCAGCACTTTTACTGTAATCAAACAGAGGAATGCTATCCTGACCGAAAGCTGCGGCGCAAATAAACAGGGACGAGAAGAGAAGAATTTGTTTCAGGGTCAATTTCATTTGGTTACTAACTGTTCACTTGTTTTACCGAACCTGCGTTCACGGTTTTGAAAATCAATAATAGCTTTATACAGTTCCTCACGGGTAAACTCGGGCCAAAACACTTCAGTAAAAAAATACTCGGCATAAGCCAGTTGCCATAGCATAAAGTTACTTACCCTCATTTCTCCACTGGTGCGTATCAACAACTCAGGGTCAGGTATACCTGCCGTATATAAGTTGTTGCTTATCAGCTCCTCCGTAATCGAATCGGGCGCAATTTCGCCTTTTTCTACTCTTAATGAAATCTCTTTTACCGCCCTTGTAATCTCTGACCTTCCGCTATAATTTAAAGCCAGTATTAAATCCATCCTTTTATTATTGGCAGTCCGTTTCATGGCATCTGCCAATTCTTTTGCTACGCCAGCCGGTAATTTGCTGATATCACCAATTACTTTGAGGCGAATATCATTTTTCAAAAGCGTTTTAAGCTCAGCCTTTATAGTTTTTAACAGTAACATCATTAAGGCGGTTACTTCTGTTATAGGCCTGCTCCAGTTTTCGGTTGAAAACGCGTATAAAGTGAGGTATTTAACACCTAACTCTGCACAACCTTCCGAAGTTTCCCTTACCGAATTAACACCGCTGCTGTGGCCAAAAATCCTGTTTTTACCATGCTTGCGTGCCCAACGGCCGTTGCCATCCATAATAATGGCAACATGCTGGGGTATGCGGGTAAGGTCAACTTTCTCTTTCAGGCTCACAATCAGAAACGTTTAAACGCTAATTAAATCTTTTATTTTCCAAAAGCGGGCAAAGATAGAAAAATAGTGCAGATGGCCTTCGTGCAGCCCAAGGGGGTGTACGACAAATTTCCCTTTTAGCTTGGGAAGCGGTTCTCCCGCCCCGGGAGCTAGAGGGTAATCGAGGCAGCAAAAGGGAAATTTGTCGTACACCAGCCCAAGGAGAAACTAACCTAAATAAGAACCGGCGAAAACCTGGTGCGACAGGGGGGGGTAGGTAGCAGAAAAAATTACTCAATTAACTGATAATCAATATTTTAAATCAATTTTAACAAAAAAACTGCTACCTACCCCCCCTTGGTAAAGGTCAAAATAAACGTAGATTAAGATGATGAAATACAGGATAATACAAGTAGCCGGGTAGCATTATCAAGGCGATTGACTTAAAGAAACCGCAAAACCTTTCACTCTGACCAACCTTATGGTGCGGCACCGAAGATGTCGCACCACTTTATGGCTTTCTATATTAAGGGTGTACTTATTGATAGATTAACGCGAACTAAAATTACTTACTTTGCTAGCCAACAAACACCAATTTAAACTGGTTGATTATCAGGCAGTTTAAATACATGTCATTGGCAGCGAAGCCGAACCATTTGTTTCCTGATGGAGAAGGGAGATGCCGAAGTGTTTCATCCCGCCATACGCGGGGGCAGAGGGATGAGGCCGGGAAATTGCATATTTCAAGTATTTATACCATAAACAAACGCCTCAAAATCAACCTGTTCCTTTCATTCTAATCCATAATTCATGATAGATTAATGTCCGCTGGTTTGAGCTGGTGCATTGTACGCTGCCGCAAATGATTTTGCAAATTCTTTAAGCTTGTGGGTGCTCAATGCGGGTTTGTTTTTCAGGTATTCTTCAATAAACTCGCCGGAGTCTATTACGCGCCCCATTTCTATAAAGGCATCGGCCATAGTTTCTTTTAAGCCGCCTTGCAACATGCCTGCTTTTAATTGTGCCTCGGGTGCAAATACCCATTTTAAATCGGGTTTACCTATGGCGGCGCCTAAAATAGCAGCCGATTCCCCGGCGGTCATTTCTTCACTGGCTATATAGCGGATGCTTTTACCGGTAAATGAAAGTGAGGTTAATTCCTCTATAGCAGCTTCAGCTATATCGGCAGTATCAACCAATACTACTTTCGATTCGCCTTTGTAGTTAGAGCCCATTACACCAAACGCTTTTATGGTTGGTATCTGGCTATAAAAATTATAGAAGAACGAGCCCGGGCGCAAAATTTTTACGTTAATGTCGCTAAGTGTATTTAGCAATACCTCAAAATCGGCAGCGCCATTAACCACACCTGCGCGGTCTTTTAAATGTGCGCCGATGCTGCTTAAATTAACCACATATTTTACCTTGCTTTCTTTAAGGGCATTGTAATAATTGTTGCCCACTTTTTGCTGATAAGCGCGGTAATTATCGGTTGCAAAGTTGGGCGGTATCATGGTGTAAACAACATCGGTATCGGCAAATGCCTGCTTAACAAATTGTGCATCTTCCAGCGAACCGATGGCGGTTTTGGCGCCTTTATCGGATAATGGTTTAAGGTGTTCGGCATTGCGGCCTGCTACGGTTACATCCTTTCCCGCTGCTATTAGTTTTTCGGCTATTAAGCCCGATATGTGGCCTGCGCCACCGGTAATTACATACTTCATGGTTTTTGGTTTTAGGTTTTATGAATATGTTGCTTGTATATACAAATGATAAAGTAAAAAAAATTAACCTTACAGTTTATCGGCCACCTGAAGCATGCTTTTAACCAGGGCCTGGCTTTCGGCCTTGGTTAAAATCCCTTCTAAAGTTTGGCTGAAACTAGTGCGGCAGTTATTTATTTCGGTGCTTAAACCTTTTGCTTTTTGCGTTGGATATACGCTGGTAGTTTTACCTTCACATACCCGTATCACCAGCTTATTGTCTTCCAGTTTTTCAATAAAGCGTGTAATGGTAGATGGGGCCAGATGTAACTCTTCACTCAGGTCCAAAGGCTGCCGGCCGGGCTGATCAAGCACCAAAGCCAACAAATATGCCTGACCGGGAGCAAGTCCCATGGGGGCCCAGGCATCTTCAGCCAGCTTGTTTATTTTACGGGCAAGTGCAGAACTGGCCCAGTAAATACATCCACAATATTGTGTTTCAGAAGCTTTCACGGTGCAAATTTAAAAAGCATAGTTGTATATACAAGCAAAACCGGGTTTTTCTTTACCCGCAAATAAACACCACACTTACTGGTTGACCAGGGACTTTCCCCTTATTTGCGGCAATCTTCTAATTTTACCTCCAATTGACAACAGATGAAATACCAAATTGTTGAATTATCAAATTGAATTATGAGCCTGAAGCTGAAAAATAAAGTAAGGATAGTTACGGCCGCCGCCCTGTTTGACGGGCACGATGCGGCTATTAACATAATGCGCCGGATAATGCAGAGTAAAGGTGTTGAGGTAATTCACCTGGGCCATAACCGCAGTGCACGCGATATAGTGGAATGTGCCATACAGGAAGACGCGCAGGGTATTGCAGTTACCAGTTACCAGGGAGGGCACATCGAGTTTTTTAAATACATGCACGACCTGTTGAAAGAAGCAGGTTGCGGGCACATAAAAATATTTGGCGGCGGCGGCGGAACTATTTTGCCAACGGAGATTGCGGAGCTGGAGAAATACGGGATAAGCAAAATATACTCGCCGGATGATGGGCGTAAAATGGGATTGGAGGGAATGATTGAAGATGTGGTAAGCCAGTGCGATTTTTCAACCGTTCAATCGCTGAACGGGCAGATAGATAAGTTGAACAAAAAAGATTGGAAGGCCATAGCACAGGTGATTACACTGGCCGAGGACAATAAACTTTCTTCTAACGACAAATCTAAAGCCTCCCCCCTCGGGGGAGGTTTGGAGGGGGCCGGGGCCGTAGTTTTGGGTATCACCGGAACCGGTGGAGCGGGAAAATCATCAGTAACAGATGAAATTGTTTTACGTTTCCTCAGAAACTTTAAAGACAAGACTATTGCGGTTATTTCGGTTGACCCATCGAAAAAGAAAACCGGTGGTGCTTTGCTGGGGGATAGGATACGGATGAATTCTATTTCAAACCCGCGGGCCTATATGCGTTCGCTGGCTACGCGCGAAAGTGACAAGGCTTTAAGCGAGCACGTGCAGGAAGCTATTGATGTTTGCAAAGCGGCGCATTACGACCTTATTATTTTAGAAAGCGCCGGGGTAGGGCAAAGTGATGCTTCTATCCTTGACTATTGTGATATATCGCTGTATGTAATGACTCCCGAATATGGTGCAGCATCGCAACTTGAAAAGATAAACATGTTGGACTATGCCGATGTAATTGCCATCAACAAATTTGATAAGGCCGGTGCTTTAGATGCTTTGCAGGATGTGCGTAAGCAATACAAGCGCAACCACCAGATGTTTATGGCCAAGGATGAAGAGCTACCGGTGGTAGGCACCATTGCATCTCAGTTTAATGATACCGGCGTGAACCATTTGTTTGAAATGTTGATGCTTGCTGTAAAGGCAAAAACCGGAATTGAGTTTCATGTAAAGCATACTTCGGCAAAAAATACGGCTACCAAGTCGCAGATTATACCGCCGGCGCGGGTGAGGTATTTGGCGGAGATTGCTGAAACGATTGAGGCGTATGATAAATGGGCCGATGAGCAAAGCGAAATTGCGAGGAAGATGTACCAGGTGGATGGGGTAATAAAAATGTTGGAGAAACCGGAAAAGAATTAAGATTAGGCAGGGTTAATAAAAAACAATAGAAAATGCAAACAAAAATTTCGTCCATCTCTATTTCAAAGTTTACGGTATTCGAGCATAATGAGATGCAGTTCTCACCCGGGCTGAACGTGTTTATTGGTAAGAATGGAACCGGGAAAACGCATTTATTAAAGATATTATATGCCCTATTTAAGAACACCAAGAGCATTAAACCGTCTTCTGAGAATATCAATTTTTCGGTAAGTAGAATGGTGGCAACTAATCTTCGAGGGGTTTTCAAACTGGAGTCCTTAATAGATTTGGCTAGAAATAAATCAATAAAGGCGGGTAGTAAGGTTAAAGTAGTATTATCAAATGAAAGTTTCTTATCGCTATCAATGCAATTTCATAAGAATTCCGTTGATATAAACACTGAATCTCCAAATCATAAGAGTTTCCCCGAAGGATTTTATATTCCCCCCCAAGAAATGCTTTCTTGGTTCGGAGGATTTACTGCCCTATGGGATAAAAGAGAGGTTGATTTTGATGAAACTTATTATCAATTGGCAAAGGCTTTAGAGCTTCCATTATTAAAAAATAACGAGTCATTAGGAAGTATAATTAGACCATTGGAAAAAATATTAAAAGCCAAAATCGTCAAAGAAAATGGTCGTTTTTATTTGGAATATGACTGGGGTAAAATAGGTATTCACTTGGCCGCAGAAGGCTTTCGTAAACTTGCAACAATTATATATCTCCTTGCAAATGGTTCAATTAATGAAAAGACTATTATTTTTTGGGATGAGCCTGAGGTTCACTTTAACCCAAGTTTAATTGAGGCGCTGGTTGAACTTATAAAGAGCCTTACTGGTAAAGGCATTCAAATTTTTATTACCACACACGATTATCTTCTTTCGCAAAGGTTGTCGTTGTTGGCAGAGTATGGATCAAAGGATTTTCCCATGAAGTTCTTTTGCCTTTCTAATGAAAAAGAGAAAGGTGTTGCTATTGAAGAAGGCAGAACACTTGCGGATATAGATTCAAATCCCATACTTAATGAGTTTGCCGAATATTACGATTTTGAAAGAGCTGCATTCAAAACCACAATGAAAACGAAACAATAATTTATGCCAGTATTTGTTGAGAGCAATCTTCAGTTTAATTTTGATAGCAATATTTGGTCGAGATTAAAGAAAGTCGATGATCATGTGGACTATAAAAAATTAGAAGTTCTTAATGGCTCAAAAGCTGTAGACTTCTTAGGCTTTTGCAACGAAAGCCTAATTTTTATTGAAGTCAAGAATTTTAAATCTTTCAGAATTGCCAATAGAAGTCGTATTGCAAACAATGGAGAAGGGTTAATGATTGAAGTAGGATGCAAGGTAAAAGATACAATCGCAGCTGCGGTTGGTGGTGCGAGAAATTCAACAAACGATAGAGTTGATTGGTCTAGCTGTATTTCACACCTTAATTCTGGAAATGAAATCAAAGTGATTCTATGGTTGGAGGAGGATAATCCTATAAGTAAAAGAGAAAAAGCTGGTCTTGGCATTTATACAAATAGCCTTAAAACCAAACTAAAATGGTTAACTGGTGGGGGAAATCATGTCATGGTCATTGATTCATCTTCTAATGATTTGCCGGGCCTGACAGTAAATAATTTGCCTAATTAAATTTCATCTAATGGAATCAATCGCTGAACAATTAAAATCAAAATATAAATCACTCGAATTAAAACTGCACCCCGATTGCAAAGCCCTGCTTGATAATTGGGCAGAGACGAAGAAGAAGTACTCAGGCGATACCTTTGCTTTTGAAGTACGTGATAAAGTTTTGCAATTGCCTTTTACTTTTAAAAGTTTATCGGGTACTATCATTCGTAAGGTTTACCTGCCTAAATACAATGACTGGGGCGATATATTGAAATGGCAACTGCAGGAAAATGTTCCCGGAGCATTTCCTTATACAGCCGGTGTTTTTCCTTTAAAGCGCGAAGGCGAAGACCCAACCCGGATGTTTGCAGGAGAAGGCGGCCCGGAGAGGACAAATAAGCGCTTTCATTACGTTTCGTTAGGGCAGCCTGCTAAAAGATTATCTACCGCTTTTGATTCGGTTACTTTATATGGCGAGGACCCTGACCACAGGCCTGATATTTATGGCAAAGTGGGTAACAGCGGTGTAAGCATTGCTACTGTTGATGATGCCAAAAAACTTTACAGTGGCTTTGACCTGTGCGACCCTAAGACTTCGGTATCTATGACCATCAACGGTCCGGCACCCATGCTTCTGGCGTTTTTTATGAACGCCGCCATAGACCAGGAGTGCGAAAAGTATATTAAAGAAAATGGCCTTGCAAAAGAAATAGAGAAAAAAATAACCAAACTATTTGGCGCTAACGAACGCCCTTGGTATTCCTCCNNGGGGGGGGGGGGGGGGGGGGGGCCTTTGCCCGAAGGTAATGACGGCCTTGGCCTGATGTTACTAGGCACCAGTGGCGACCAGGTGTTACCTAAAGATGTTTATGAAAAACTAAAAGCAAAAGCACTGGCATCGGCACGTGGAACCGTGCAGGCAGATATTTTGAAAGAAGACCAGGCACAGAATACCTGCATTTTCTCCACAGAGTTTGCATTGAAGATGATGGGCGATGTGCAGCAGTATTTTATTGAAAACAAAGTGCGCAATTTTTATTCGGTTTCTATTTCGGGCTATCATATTGCTGAGGCGGGCGCTAACCCTATTACACAGCTTGCCTTTACGCTGGCTAATGGCTTTACCTATGTAGAGTACTATTTAAGCCGGGGTATGGATATTGATGATTTTGCTCCTAACCTGTCGTTCTTTTTTAGTAATGGGATGGATCCTGAGTATTCGGTTATTGGCCGGGTGGCAAGGCGTATTTGGGCCAAGGCCATGAAGAACAAATACAAGGCTAACGACCGTTCGCAAAAATTGAAATATCATATTCAAACCTCGGGCCGCAGTTTGCATGCACAGGAAATTGATTTTAACGATATCCGCACTACGCTGCAGGCACTGTACGCTATTTATGATAACTGCAACTCGCTGCACACCAATGCTTATGATGAAGCTATAACCACGCCTACCGAAGAAAGCGTACGCCGGGCCATGGCTATTCAGTTAATTATAAACCGGGAGTTAGGTACGGCG
The DNA here is from genome assembly GCA_003165895.1 of Bacteroidota bacterium. Classification (GTDB taxonomy): domain Bacteria; phylum Bacteroidota; class Bacteroidia; order Chitinophagales; family LD1; genus Bog-950. The sequence goes on from PMXD01000233.1 coordinate 17,090, forward strand.
AAAAATGAAAACCCTAACCAGGGTGCTTTTTTAATTGAAGAGCTAACCCAACTGGTAGAAGATGCTGTGCTGAACGAATTTAAACGGCTTACTGAGCGCGGCGGTGTGCTTGGCGCCATGGAGCGCATGTACCAGCGCAACAAAATACAGGAAGAGAGCCTTTACTACGAGCACCAGAAACACACCGGCGAATTTCCGATAGTGGGGGTTAATACTTTCCTAAGCAAAAGCGGTTCGCCTACTATTATACCGAATGAGGTCATCCGCTCAACTACAGATGAAAAGGAATTTCAGATAAATGCTTTGAACGCGTTTAAGAAGCGCAACGCATCACACTCGGAAGAGGCTTTGAAAAAGCTGCAACATGTAGCGATAGCCAACGGCAATTTATTTGCTGAGTTGATGGAGACGGTGAAGCATTGTTCGCTGGGTCAGATTACGCATGCTTTGTATGAGGTGGGTGGGCAGTATAGGAGGAATATGTAGGGATATGACGGTTAACGTATTCCACAAACCGTAAAAAAACAACGCAATGGATAATTCTGACATTGAGGAATTAATGAAAAATATTGAGAAGGCGTTTAATGAGGAATGAGTCAGTTCCACCTCATTGCGAGGAGGCTCCGCGACGAAGCAATGACGCGTAGTTGTTGAATTACTACCAGTCGCAAGTAGCCCGGGGATTGCTTCGCAAAGCCTCGCAACGGGATGTTGGTTTATAGCTATCATTGCACTACAATTATTATCCGTTTTGAAACAGCAGCTACTTTTAATTACACCGCCTTTTACACAGTTGAATACGCCGTACCCTGCTACGGCATATTTAAAGGGCTTTTTAAATACACAAGGTGTGGTTTCGCACCAGGCTGATTTAGGGATTGAGGTGATATTGGCCTTGTTCTCAAAAAGTGGTTTGCAGCAAATGTTCGCGTATCTCGAAAAGCAGGATTTGGAATTATCGGAAAACGGCTATCGCATTTACGCCTTGCAGGAGGAATACATTAAAACAATCGATCCTGTTATCACGTTTTTGCAAAATAAAAACACAACCCTCGCCCATGCTATTTGCGGACGCACGTATTTGCCGGAAGCCTCGCGCTTTGCGCAGTTAGAAGACCTTGAATGGGCCTTTGGCACCATGGGCATACAGGATAAGGCACGGCACCTGGCAACGTTGTACCTGGAGGACCTGGGGGATTTGATTACTGAGGCTATTGACCCGTTTTTTGGTTTTAGCAGGTATGCCGAAAGGCTGGGCAGGACGGCTACGCATTTTGATGAGTTGCAGGAATCGCTGCTGGCTCCGAATTCTATTATTACGGACATGCTGGTGGATTTGCTTCAGCAAAAGATAGAATTGTATAAACCAACAGTTGTGTGTTTATCAGTTCCGTTTCCGGGTAATTTGTTTGGGGCCTTGAAGTGTGGGCAGTTTATTAAAAACAGGTATCCCCAAATAAAAGTGGTGTTAGGAGGAGGTTATGCCAATACAGAATTGAGAAGTTTAAGCGACCCGCGTGTGTTTGATTTTATAGATTACGTGAGTCTGGATGATGGCGAAGCCCCGATAAAATTTTTGATTGAACACCTGGACGGCAAGCGCCCGGTAAATGAACTGAAGCGTATTTATATGCGCGACGGAGAAAAGGTGATTTACTGCAACGGCGCTAAAGAAAAGGATATTGCACAGCGCGAGACCGGCACTCCTGATTACAGCGATTTCGTATTGGATGATTACCTGTCAGTAATTGAAGTGGCTAACCCGATGCACCGGTTGTGGAGTGATGGAAGATGGAACAAGTTAACGCTTGCTCACGGTTGCTATTGGGGCAAATGCTCGTTCTGCGATATATCGCTCGATTATATCAAAAATTATGAGCCGGTTTCAGCAGCCATACTTTGCGACCGGATGGAGGAGATAATTGCGCAGACCCATCAGAATGGCTTTCATTTTGTAGACGAAGCTGCACCTCCGCATTTATTGCGGGAGTTGGCTTTGGAGATTATCCGGCGCAAACTAACAGTTGTTTGGTGGACGAATATCCGGTTTGAAAAATATTTTACGTACGACCTTGCAAGGTTGCTCAAAGCCTCGGGCTGCATTGCAGTTGCGGGTGGCCTTGAAGTAGCCAGCGACCGCTTGCTTGCCATGATGCAAAAGGGAGTAACCATTGCGCAGGTTGCGCGCGTTGCCCACGGCTTTACCCAGGCCGGTATTATGGTGCACGCATACCTGATGTATGGTTTTCCAACACAGACTTTACAGGAAACTGTTGATGCGCTGGAAGTAGTAAGGCAGTTGTTTTTAAATGAGGCACTGCAATCGGGTTTCTGGCACCGGTTTGCTATGACGGCGCACAGCCCGGTGGGCTTGAACCCTGCCAAATTTAAAGTTGAAAGAACCGGCCCTGACTTTGGCGGCTTTGCCGATAATGATCTTTACCACGATGACCCTACCGGTGCTGACCATGATAAGTTTAGTGATGGCCTCAGCAAATCCCTTTTCAATTTTATGCACGGCGTGGGACTTGATTTTCCGCTGGGTAAATGGTTTGAGTTTAAAACACCTAAAACAACTATAAAACCCAATTACATTGAACAGTGCCTGACCGGTGAGATGGATGAATTAACAAAGGAAAATGCCTTGGTGATATGGTTAGGCAATATGCCGGAAATTGCTTTTTTTGAAGCTAAACAGGGAAAGAAAATTGTTGAGATGGCGGAGCTGGAGTTTTGTGATAAAGCGAAAGATTGGTTTTTACATTTTACTGCTGCTGACGGGCGGTGGTTGATGGATGTTTTTCCGAAATTGATGATTGGTGAGCATGCGCCCATGTTGTATTCAACTTTAAAGGCAAGCTATGAAGAGACTGGGTTGGAAAACTTTGATGATTTTGTTAGGAGTAAAAAGTTTGGTGAGCTGAGAGGGAATGGGTTGTTGATTTTGTAATACTGTGACAAGTCATTATGACTTACTCAAAAACACAGCCGGCAGAATATAGGGGTTGAGTTTGAGGAAGCCAGACAGTATTAATATAACGGTGCCGCCGGGTAGAACTGTAAGGGCTACCAGATCGGCGGTTTTAAGCAGTTCTTTTAGCTGGGTTTCAATTTCTAATATCTCCTCGTGCGTAAGCGGGCGGCCGTGAAAAGTATATTGAACAACCAGGTGAAAAGCTACTTTGGTTTGCTCGTCTTGCTGTTCGAGTTTTGAAAGGAAGTCTTTGAATTTTGTATCGAGGTGCGAGAAGTGATGATTGATTTCCTCGTCAACCAGCTTGGTTTCAGACTTTATATAAGAGAGTATTTCGTCTTTGTTGTGCATGGTGCAAAAGTAGGGTTCTTCGGAAAAGAGTCAACTACAAACTCACCCTCCCGCCCAAAGCGGTGGGACAGGCTGTCCTTCGGACACCCCTTTCTTTGAAAAAAAGAGAGGGAACAGCCTCAATAAAAAAGCCCCGGTTTTCGAATGTGAATACCGGGGCTTTTAAATCTTTATTAATCAATTATTTTCTTTTGGCTATTTCTACAAAAGGCCTGTGAACCGGACCTGTGTAAATCTGACGTGGACGGCCGATGTCTTCGTTCTTTTCACGCATTTCTTTCCACTGAGATATCCAGCCGGGCAGGCGGCCCATGGCAAACAGCACCGTGAACATAGAAGTAGGGAAGCCCAGTGCCTTGTAAATAATACCTGAATAGAAGTCGACGTTCGGGTATAGTTTCCTTTCAATAAAGTAAGGGTCGTTAAGTGCGGCTTCTTCCAGCTCTTTGGCAATGGCAAGTAATGGGTCGGATACGCCAATTTTAGCCAGAATTTCGTCGCATGATTTTTTGAGGATTTTTGCGCGAGGGTCAAAGTTTTTGTAAACACGGTGTCCGAATCCAAACAACAGGCGCTTTTTATCCTTTGCTTCTGCAACTACTTTCTTTACATCCCCTTTATCGTTATCGCGGATAAACTCCAGCATTTCCAGCACTTCCTGGTTTGCACCTCCATGGCGCGGGCCCCAAAGGCTGGCAACGCCTGCACCGATAGAAGCATACAGGTTAGCGTGCGATGAACCTACCATACGCACCGTTGAAGTTGAGCAGTTCTGCTCGTGGTCGGCATGCAGTATTAAAAGTTTGTTCATGGCATCAACCACAACCGGGTCGGCAATATACTCTTCGCTTACATTTCCGAAGGTCATGTAAAGGAAGTTGGTAACGTAGTCGTATCTGTTTTGAGGATAAAGCACCGGATGGCCTTTGCCCTTTTTCTGTATCATAGCAGCTATCGTAGGCATTTTAGCCAGTAAGCGGATGATAGTAAGGTTAGTTGCCTCAGGGTTTTTGTTAGGGTTCAGGGAATCAGGGTAGAAAGATGAAAGCGCCGCAATCATGGTCATTAACTGGCCCATGGGATGAGAACCGGTTGGGAATACTTCAAATACCTTCTTCAGGTTTTCGTGCACCAGGGTGTGGTGCGTAAGCGTGTACTCAAATGCTTTTAACTGTTCGGCATTAGGCAGTTCGCTGTATAGCAACAGGTGCATTACTTCAGTAAAAGACGACTTTTCAGCCAGGTCTTCAATATTATATCCGCGGTAGCGAAGAATACCTTTTTCACCATCCAGAAACGTAATGTTGCTGATGGTTGCCCCGGTATTCTTATAACCCTCGTCGAAAGTTATATAGCCGGATTGCGCCCGGAGTTTTGAAATATCAACTGCTTTTTCGTTTTCGGTTCCGGTAATTACAGGAAGCTCGTAAGGTTTTCCCTCCAGGTTAATGATAGCTTTATCAGACATGTTTGAAGTAATTAAATTGATTTAGTAAGCTTACCGCCGTTTGCGGACGGCCAAAAGTAATAAAAGCAACAAAAAACAATAGGGAAGTTGATAGTCTTTTCAAGAATAATAACGCGAGACCTGACAAGAGTCAATGAATAGAACGATTTGAAGGCCCTAAAAAGTGAGCATGGCGCCCATATTACCATTCGGCAGCAGGCCGCTTTGCAGCGACATCCTTTTTTGGCGGCGCTTAAAATCCAGCTTATTGCGCACTCCTAATGCAATAAGTACGGCTGCCGCTGCATATGAAACACCCGCAGCAGCGAAATATGCTGTTCCCTGTGTATGGTTTTGGGCGGGAGTTGAGGGTGCGTTGGGGCCGGTTACATTGGTGTTATAAACTTTATACCCTTCGTAAATCAAAAAACTGCCTACTCCCACCAGGCCAACACCTCCTCCTATCATCAGGTTACCGGTATAATTAAGTTTAGCGGCGTATACAGAATCGTGGTGGGCAAAGCTTTGGGCCTGGGCAGCCGAGTCTGACTGGGCTTTTAATTGTAATGAGAAAACTGTAAAAAGAAGCAGTAGCGTAAAATAAGCTGGTTTCATGTTTCAAATTTATTTAAACAGAACAGTTCTTCGTATTTAAAGCTGCAAATAAGTGTAAAAAAGAAGACCGTAATCCAGGTATTTTTGCCACAAAGGCACAAAGTTTTTGATGACAGCGAAGTTGGTTGCCTCTATATAGACATGTGGGTGAGATGCCGGATTGAAATGCAACCACATAATTTGAAAAGAGATTCTATGCGCCCGTCCGGAATTTTTCGAGTTTGCCGAAAAGTATTTTGGAGCTGTGGCAGGTGGCGGTATAAAAAAGTACAATGGGTATAAAATAGAACATGCCGCGCTTAAAAGAGCTTGCCATTAATGAGGCGATGGTTGATGCCTGAACGTTTTCGTTAATAACGTAGAACTCAGTAAAGTATAAACCGAATGCTACCAGTATAAAAGCAAGTAACAGGTACTGGTTGCCAAAAACAATTTTAATACCATTTTTAAATGCCAGGGCGGCATTTATGAGTAGTGCAACAAAGAAGCTGACAAACACAATGCCGTATAATTGGCCGCCATGCACCTCGCGGTAAGGAAGGGCAAACAGGTATGCTTTTGTGTAATTGAGCATGGTGCTAAGGCGGTAGGTATTATAGCCAATGGATAAATCAAACCGGCTTGCCTGCGGCAGTTGAATTTTAAGTTTTACATACAACAGCCAGCTTACAAAGGGCAGAATGGCGATGGCGGCGAAAATGAACAGGCGCTTATAATCTTTGGTTTGCCATACTTTAAGTAATATCATACATAACACGGCTATTACAAAGGCAATGGCATCGCTGCGTATCCAAACGCAAAAGCCCATCATAATGGCGCCCATCCGGAAATATTTTTCATCATTCCTATCCAGCCAGATATAGGTGGCCAGTACTGCGGGGCAGATGTAGGCCGCTGTGGGCATGTTACCGAGGGCGAGGGCGGCATGGGCGTATAATTCGGGCGTAGCCATTAACACCAGGGTAAACAGCATTGCGGCGACTGTATTGGTGTAAGTTTTTACAAAGCTGTAAAACAGCGTTAGTAACGAGAGGAAGAAGAGCGTGATAACTATTTTTGGGGTTTCGGCACCAAAGAGATATACGTACGAGAAACTGCCATGGAACAATGGTGGATATACCCCGGCGGCGCCCTGAAGGTTATATTGAAAGAGGCTTATTTTAAGTTTGCCTTCAAGCGCAATTACGCGGGCCAGTTTATCGAATGAGGTGATACTGTCACCCTCTGCCGGAGGCCAGAAAAGATTTTTAATGGTAATAGTATAAAACAGGTATGCTATGATGCAGAACAGGAACACGGCTACATAATTGATAGCGGACGTACTGGCTTTTAAATCGTTGAATTTCTCTTTGAATACTTTTAATGTTTCGGGGAATTTGCGGTTGAGGACAATGATGGCAACCAGGTTGAGCGATATGAGCAGGAACGAAGTAAAATGGAGTTGAACTATATCTAACAGAAAAAGAAAAACGGTTTCCAGGCCCATACCGATGAGAAAGGAACAGCCTGTAATTTCCGCCAGGGAAAATTTACGGCTAACGGCCATTACAACCGAGCAACCCAACAAATAGCAAAGCGCAATTCCTACTATCAGCATTAATTTGAAGTTTGAGTGGTGTCGGTTGTTTCAGGGGCATCCACCGGTTTATTGATTGGCAAAAGGCATACTTTTTCTCTTTTATCCAAAGGCACTTCGTATTTTAATTTGTCGTAACCAATTCCATTAACTATTAGCACGTGCGTAATACGCCTGGCCAGTTCGGGGTTTTCTTTTTCGTGGCCGGTTTCAATACATAAACGGGGATAAATAAAATACTCCACCCAGCCGGGGTCATATACATAATTCCAGCGCGAATCGTTGATTAAAGAATCAGTGGGGGGCAAAAGAATAACTGCGTTGGAAGGCGAATTGGCATTTATAAAATCGAGCAGGCGGTAGGTGTGGACTTTATAATTCAGCTTGTCTTCGCGGGTAAGGGGAGTGTTGCTGCCGTTTTGGATTTCAGCGGTTACTTTGTCTATCTGGTCCTGCACGCCAAAGGCTACAAAATGTATTTCATCAAAATAGCCTACAAAAAGTGTTTTAAGAAATGAGGTGTCGGTTTCAATTTCGTTGATGCGGTGTTCAATTTCGTTAATGCGTTCGTCGTGGTCGCCGGGCCTTTCTTTAAGGGTTTGTAGTTCGTTATAGAGATCTGGAAGTTCAACACGCTTATCGTTTAATGAATAGATGCCAATGAAAATAACGCTGAGCAAAAAGATGATAATAAAGTTGCGGAAGAAGGGGCCTACGGAGAATCCAGATGAAGAAGCGGTAGGTTTCTTTTCTGGTTTATCGGATGGTGGATGTTGTTTGCCCCTGGCCACTACTTAAAGAGTTTGTTGAAGTGATATTGAACGAAATTAAGAAACTGTGGTAATTAAATGGGTTACCCTTTAATTTACGAAAAGAGATGCATTTGTTTTGGCCCGGACAAACCGGGGGTGTACGACAAATTTCCCTNNAAAAGGAAAATTTGTCGTACACCCACAAACCGGTAAAACCTTATCTTCGGATAAATAAACTGTTTATTTATGAAATTGAAATTATTCGTTGCATTGCTTTGCGCAGCTTCTATTAATGCATGCATAGCCCAAACTACCGATAAAAAGGATGATGCCGTAAAAAAGGAAAACAACAGGCTGGCAAAATATAACGCCCGGGGAATTTACCCGGTTATTAAAAGCAGCAAGATGAGCGGGGTATTGCCGGTGGATGGGATTACAGAAAAGCCAGACACGAGTTTAACCTACAAGTTATTGATAAGCTTAACCCTTGGCGCAGGCGGTGGAGAAAAAATAAAGGAAGTAAATAAAGGCCTGGTGGAGATAGGGAGACTAATAAACCTGCACATTGCCGCAGGGGTGCCTAAAGCGAAATTACAGGTGGTAGTAGTTACACACAGCAAAGCCTTGTATGCTTTAATGAATAACGAGGCTTTTAAGAAAGAATTTAAAGACGATAATCCTAACCTTACTTTATTAAATGAAATTGAAAGTGCAGGCACAAAATTTATTGCCTGCGGACAAGCCCTGCAGTTTTTGGAAATAAAAAATGAAGAGTTGCTGCCGGAAGTTAAAATTGCTTTATCGGCTAAAACGGCCATATCCACTTATAGATTAAAGGGGTATGTGCTGTATGAGATTGATGAGGAGTAGTAAGAAGTGCAAATACATTTCGCACGGAGTCCCCCGACTGGGCCGACCAGTGCTTCTGAAATAATAACTTTAATCCCGGCCGTTGCGGAAGGGCGAATGGCCTTTTTAAGATTGCGTTAGCACGGAGTAGATACGACCCCGGATGGGGTCGAATATTTATAGCGCCATATACGCTATAGAGATTCGACCCCATCCGGGGTCGTACCTGGCCAGCCTTCATATTATCTGCTGCCTAATGTATTGAAAATCAGAACTTCAAAATCAAGTTATATAGAAGGCACGGAGAAAATACAGAGAAATGCAATACAGGGATGCATGTTAAACGAATGCAAAACAGTTTTGGGAAAGTGCTTATTATTACGGCTGATAAATCAATATAGTGAGTAAGACAGCAGTTACAGTTTTAATGCCGGTTTATAATGGGGAGCCGTTTTTGCGCGAGGCTATTGACAGTATACTGAACCAGACCTTTAAGGATTTTGAACTGCTTATTATAAACGATGGCTCAACTGATAGTTCGGAGGAGATAATAAAGAGTTATACTGACCCGCGGATTAATTACCACAAAAACGAGCACAACTTAAAGCTGATAGCTACCCTGAATAAGGGTCTGGCCCTTGCCGGCGGCAAATATATTGTACGGATGGATGCCGATGATATAAGCCTGCCGGAGAGGATTGAAAAGCAGGTGGCCTTTATGGAGAAGCACGAAGATGTGATGGTCTGCGGTTCCTGGGCTGAATCGTTTGGTGGGGACAAGATATTGTTGCATTATTTGGCAGGGCACGAGGAAATTATGTTTAGGATGCTTTACCAATGCCATTTGGTACACCCTACCATTATTATGCGGGCAAAAGAAGTTAAAGAATTTAAGCCGCATTTTGACCCGGCCTTTATACATGCTGAGGACTATGAGTTTTTTGTGCGGCTGGGGTACGTATATAAACTGGCAAATATCCGGGAGGTGCTTTTAAAATACCGGTATCATGCAGGTTCGGTTTCGCAGTCGCACCGTGAAATTCAAAAGCATAACAGCGAAATAATCAGGCTTAATCAGTTTGAGCGTTTGGGGTACCCGGTAAATGTTCAGTTGCTGGAGGACTTTGAACATATTAATCATCATGCTTACGGAAGAGTGAACTCCTCTGCTGCCGAAATAAAAGCTTTACTGGAAGGTATCGTAAAGGGGAATGAAAGAACCCTGATTTTTGACCCGCATTTCCTGGTAAAAAAGGTGTCGCATTTGTGGTTTAATTATTGTTACCACGTGAGCACACCGGCTATATTTAATGGTTCCAAAATATTATCGCGGGAAGTAAAGCCAGGTTTGGCTCAGCAGGTTAAGTGGCGGGTAAAGGCGTTGAGGAAGTAGGCCAACCTTTCGTAATTATGCTTCGCCCCACATAACTTCCGCAGCGGGAGATGCTCTGTTACCAGCGGGCAGTAACCTGACATAAAATCCTTTCATAGCTTCGTATCCTAAGCGGCATTCGCAATAATAGGCTTTACTGCTCCGTCTTCCCCTCTATTCCCAAAATCTTAATTGCGTTCATCGCCGCGTTTTGCTCGGCAACTTTTTTGCTATAGCCTTCGCCCGAGGCAATAAACTTGTCATTTATTTCAAGGTTAATGGTAAAGTACGCACGTCGGTTTTTGGCCTTCTCTTCCACTACTTTAAACTCAATGGTTTTACCCAACTTCTGTATGTAATGGAAAATCTGGCTCTTGTAATCAGAGTTAGTAGCCTGCAACATGTCAACATCTATCAATCCCTGAAGCACCCTTTTTTTAATGAATTTCTTGGTCTCGTCAAAACCGGCATCCAGGTAAACAGCTCCTACCAAAGCCTCAAAAGTATTGCCCCCTAAATCGCGGCTTACCTCGGTCATGCCTTTCCGGTTAAACTTCAGTTTTTCTACCAGCCCCAGCTTTTCGCCCACTTCGTTCAGCGATTTGCGGTTCACTATTTTACTGCGCAATTCGGTAATAAAACCCTCCTCTTTATATGGGTATTTGCGGTATAAAAATTCGCAAACAACAGCATCTAAAATGGCATCGCCTAAAAGCTCAAGCCGTTCGTTGTTTTCCCTGGGTTCATTAAATTTTGAGCGGTGGTTAAAAACCTGCTTGTAAATTTTCAGGTTGCCGGGCATAATGCCTGTAATACCTTTTACATACGAGGCAATTTCTTTATCAGACGAAAAAAGCTGGTTGTAAAATTTTCTGATCAAACGGCTGGGCATTATTAGTTTCGGAGGCTAAAGATATAATAGAATGGCTTTTTAGCAATAAAGCATGTGACTTTGTTATGACGAGTCTGCAATTTGCAGAATTGGCAGTAAAAAATGAAATCATTATCTTTATAACACAAAATTGGGTGGCGATGAGCAAATTGGAAAAAATACAAAATGAAATTTTGTCTCTTTCAACTGAGGAACGGGAATTGGTAGGCATTTTCCTGAAAAGCGCACAGCAGGCCATTGACCCTGAATACAATCAAGCGTGGCAAGCTGAATTAGAAAAGCGCCGCAATGAAGTACAAAGCGTGGAAGTAACTCTTGTTTCTACAAAATCTGTAATCGCCGATTTAAGAAAGAAGATATTTATTTAAACAGCCTTTCATCAAACTGAAAGCGCTCAATATTGATTATCCTGATTTTTGAACTATCTGCGTGTTTCGGGTTTATTAAATAATTAAAATCCCCTTGTACAACTGCCGAAGGGACTTTAAGAACCAGGTATTTGCCGGTAGCAATAAAACTGTCGCCGCAAATCCGGGTCGAATTTGCGTGAGGAAATGATTTCCAGTTGGAGGGCAACTCCGAAATTCTGATTTCTAAAATACCCACACCATCAGGTATTTCCAGGCTTATTAATTCATAGTCTTTTGGAACAATTCCCAAAGGAGTGTGTACTGCAATTTCAGTTACGCAAAGCGCACGCGAACTGCTTGTATAAATGAGTGGTTTCCCCTTATTGTTCCATCGTCCGCCGGTTTTTTCGGCCCCGGAACCCGAAAGGTCGTTGCTGTACTTCGATTTGCTTAGCCTGAAGACAATCATGCCAAAACCCCGTTTTCAATCCTGCCTAGCTCATCCCTTACAAGGCTTATTCCAAAAGTATTATCCAGTAACTCCTTTGGTTTTACGCCCCCAAGCGCCACGTTTTTGGTTTCAAGCCAGGTATCAAAATTGGCTTTATCTCCAAAAACCTCATTCCCGGTTCTATATAAAATAGCTATCTGCAAAATCTTATCCGAATAAATTGGGTCAAAGGTTTTTTTCTCGTTCTTGTAGCGCTGCATGGTCCTTTCTGAAATATTTAAAACGGTTGACCAATCGCCTGCAGTAAGAGGAATTTCCTCTGCCAGTTTTTTAAATTGAGAATATTTAACCCCATTTTTAGCAGCGCTGCTTAAACCCAACGCGCCCGAAGCTGTTGCGGGAAATATTTTTAAAAGCCGTTCGCTGTCAAAAATCACACGGGCCGAAAACTTACCCTGTTTTATTATTGCAGATTTTGCCATGTCCATACCGTTTTAGCGATACTAAAATAAGTAAATTGTCTGAAATTTTACGACAAATGGCGGGAAATGTTTTCAACTTTTTTCGTAAAAATCCCACCGTTGCCTTAAATGTATGGGCACTCCAAAATGTTCGATAACTAAAGTGAACTTCTTTTCCGGTGTTATTTGATTCCCATTACGAATAAGTTCCACCTCTAACCCCTTAATAGGCAGGATGTAAGAGGTATTATGATTTTTTGGCAAAAGTATACTTTTGTTAGGCCGATTCTCGTTAGTGAATTCTATTTCAGGAACCTCAACACCATCTGTATAAAATTTCAATATGCAGCTTTTCCACACATTCCCATTTGTTATGAGACGATTTATTCGCACTTGCAGGTTGGACAGGTTTGGTTTGTTTTTTATTGGGGAAATTTTGGTATTGGCAATTAAATACACCTCCGATGTGGCAAATTCGTAGTTCGAGTAAAAAGGTAGTAGTAGCATGTGTATTACTTTCTTGTTTCGGCAATCGCGCCACCACAAAATTATAAATACTTTTTTAATAATACTAATTTATCTTATTAGTATTTTACACAATTATTATTCTATGCAGTTATCATTTTACGAAGCAGTTATTTTATTTATAATTAACTTTCCAAACTTTTTCCAAATTAACGTATACTAACTCAGATTGCCTTGCAGGGCCTCCTTCGAAAATCCTGCAAAACAGTATGGCTTTGCTGAAAGAAAGATTTGAGAAAGAAAATATCAAAATGAGCTGGANNTTCAGGTGTTCAGGTGTTCAGGTAAAACATGCCTGTATTAACCTGAACACCTGAACACATTAACACCTGCGCACCTTAACACCTATTTCACAAACTTCTTAAATATCACCGTAGCATTATGCCCCCCAAAACCAAATCCATTGCTGAGTGCTGCGTTGATAACACGCTTTTGAGGTTTGTGGTAAGTAAGGTTCAGCCGTTGGTCAATAGCGGGGTCATCGGTAAAGTGGTTAATCGTGGGCGGTGCAATATCTTCTTTAACAGCCATGATACAGGCAATGGCCTCAATAGCGCCTGCTGCCCCCAATAAATGCCCCGTCATAGATTTGGTGGACGAGATATTCAGTTTATAAGCATGCTCGCCAAAAACCTTCTTGATGGCGGCAAGTTCAATAGTATCGCCCAGCGGTGTCGATGTTCCGTGAACGTTGATGTAGTCTATATCTTCAGGTTTCAAATTCGCATCTTCCAATGCGCTGTTCATGGAAAGGGTTGCACCTAAACCTTCAGGATGCGGTGCGGTTAAATGGTATGCATCGGCACTCATACCACCGCCCACCATTTCGCAATATATTTTAGCGCCGCGTGCAAGGGCATGTTCCAGTTCTTCCAATACAATGGCGCCCGCCCCCTCACCTACCACAAACCCATCGCGGTCTTTATCAAACGGACGCGAAGCAGTTTCGGGCGAATCGTTTCTTTCGCTCATCGCCCGCATGGCATTAAATCCGCCAACCCCGCCTGCACTTATCGGGGCTTCCGAACCACCAGCCACAACCGCAATACATTTGCCAAGTTTAATGTAAGTAAAGGCATCAATCAGGGCAATATTAGATGTGGCACAGGCCGCAACGGCGGCGTAATTAGGCCCCCTCAAACCCCAACGCATCGATATATGCCCCGGGGCAATATCAATAATCATTTTAGGTATAAAAAACGGGTTAAACCTCGGTATGGGGTTTAACGCCAGATTGGTTATTTCTTCAATAAATACATCAAGCCCGCCAATGCCCGAGCCCCAGATAACACCTACCCGGTCTCGGTTAATACCCGGTTGGTCTAAGCCCGAATCTTTAATAGCCTCGTCGCTGCTTACAATGGCAAACTGCGCAAAGCGGTCAAGCCGCCTTACTTCTTTTTTATCAATAAATTGGGTGGGATCAAAGTGCTTTACTTCGCAGGCAAATTTTGTTTTGTAGTTCGTCGCATCAAACCGGGTAATGGGCCCGGCCCCACTGGTTCCGCTCAATAAACCGTTCCAAAATTCAGGTACGGTGTTACCAATAGGTGTTAAAGCCCCTAAGCCTGTTACTACTACTCTTTTGAACATCTTTAAAAGAAAGTGGCAGACTTGTTACATCTGCCACTCCATATTTCTTCTTACACGTTATTATTTACTAACTGTCTTTTCCAGGTACTCTATAGCCTGGCCTACGGTGCCAATATTCTCAGCCTGCTCGTCAGGAATAGAGATATTGAATTCTTTTTCGAATTCCATGATCAGCTCTACGGTGTCTAATGAATCAGCACCAAGATCGTTGGTGAAACTAGCCTCTGGGGTTACCTGGCTTTCTTCAACTCCGAGCTTATCAACGATAATCTTTTTAACTCTTTCTGCGATATTTGACATGTCTGTTTGGTTTTAAATGTGGAGCGAAAATAAAAACATCCCTCCCTTTCCCAAAAATTATTTTCCACGTTAAGCTTGGCGAGGGTTCAGGGTCGTCCTTTTCGGGCTCAGAAATCGTGTTCAGGTGTTCAAGTATTCAGGTGTTTAGGTAATACAACCTCTGACCTAAAACCTGAACACTTGAACACCTGAATATTTGAACACACCCGCCCTCTTTCTAAACTAATTGTAAATTTGACACATAGTGCCGTTATTTACCTGAATACCTGAACACCTGCGCACTTGAACACACCACCAGCATGGCAGAGAAAAAAATTACCAACGACCTTGATACCGACTACAGGCTGCTGGGTATAGCCTCTGCCCTTAAAGAGTACAAAGTTTGCCACCACCTGAATCAGTTATTAGGTTGTGATTTCAGAAAACTGCCGGCCCTTGTTTTTGAACCCAAAGACCGGATCCGCAAAACCGAATTCAGCGTTTTTAAGGCCGAAGATGCCGAAAAGAACACCTTTGTTGTCTTTACAAACAAAAACATGGGCGAGTACCTTTTACCCGAAATAAGCAACTTCGACTACATTGTTCAAATTAGGGGTAAGTTTACCGATGACTATATATTGAATTTAATGGAAGGCATCAGAAAATTTCCTGAAGTGGTGATGTGCCTTGAAGTACCCCTCAAAAAAATAAAAAGCAAAGAACGTTTGAGTTACGAAGAAGAAAAAGAAGTGCAAAAACTACTAACCCCAAAAAAAATTAGAAATTAGAATCAAGAACCAAGAGCCAAGATTGAGGACAAGTCAAATCTTGATTCTCAGTTCTCGGCTCTAAAATCTAAACAGATGAAAATAAGAGTAAACAAAACAAAGATTATTGCAACCTTCGGACCCGCCTGTAATGACAAGGCCATCATGGAAGAAATGGTAAGTGCAGGAGTAGATGTTTTCAGGTTTAACATGAGCCACGGCACCTACGACGACCACCTGGATGGCATTAACAAAATACGCGAAATCAATAAAGAACACGGCCTCAACATTGCCATCCTGGCCGATCTTCAGGGCCCCAAAATACGCATAGGCCAGGTGCGCGATAATATGGAAGTACTGGAAAGCGGCCAACTGGTTGAAGTAACCAATGTGCCCTGCATAAGCACCTTCAAAAAACTGTACGTCAGTTACGATAGCCTGCCCCTTGAAGTTGAGCCCGGCGATGCCATATTAATTGACGATGGTAAAGTAGAACTGCGCGTAATTGACACCAACCGCAAAGACCTCATTAATGCCCGCGTAGTGGTGGGCGGAAAAATAAGCAACAACAAAGGTGTCAATTTACCCGATACAAAAACTACCGTACCCGCCCTTACCGATAAAGACCGTAAGGACCTGCATTTTGCCATGAAACACGGCGCCAACTGGATTGCCCTTTCGTTTGTGCGCTCACCTAAAGATGTCTACGAACTGAAAGAGATAATCGGCGATAAGAATTCGTACATGAAGATAATGGCCAAGATTGAAAAGCCCGAAGCCCTGTTGGTTTTAGACGAAATCATTACCGCTGCCGATGGCATAATGATAGCCCGGGGCGACCTGGCCGTTGAAGTGCCCCAGGAAAGGATGCCCCTGATACAAAAAGACATTATAGTAAGGTGTATTAAACATGCCCGCCCCGTTGTTGTAGCAACACAGATGATGGACAGCATGATTGAAAATCCCAACCCCACCCGTGCCGAAATAACCGACGTAGCCAATGCAGTAATTGACGGCGCCGATGCAGTAATGCTAAGCGGCGAAACTTCCATGGGCAAATACCCTGCCCGTGTTATACAGGTAATGGAAAAAATACTTTCCAATATCGAACACGCCAACATCATCTATAATAAAGAACTGAAGGCAGATAGCACCTCTGAAACCTTTATCAGCGATGCTATCTGTTATAACGCCGCCCGCATCAGCGGCGACCTCGGCGCCCGCGCCATTGTAGCCATGACCTTTAGCGGCTATACCGGCTTTATGCTTTCAAGCTACCGGCCCAAAGCTGATATCTATATCTTTACTGAAAACCGCGACCTGCTCAATTCACTCAGCATCTGCTGGGGGGTAAGGGCTTTCCACTACGATAAGTTTGTAGGCACTGACACTTCAATCCGCGATGTCATCAGGATATTAAAAGAACAAAGCCTGATTAAAACCGGAGATATGGTTGTAAACATGGGTAGCATGCCTCTGGCTGCAAGGGGAAGGGCAAATATGGTGAAGGTGACGATGGTGGAGTAGAAGCGGCCCCTAAATCCCCGAAGGGGACTTAAAGACAAAAAACAGGCTAATCAATTCACACATTTCTTCTGCTCAATTTTTAACGTCTTTAGGCCACCCGATAGAAACACTTTGCAAAATTCTTTGCGCCCTTAATGTATTTCTTTGCGCTCTTTGCGTTAAAATGTATTTTGGATTCCATTTCATAACTAAATTTTAACTTCACCCCAACATTTAATCAAAATTCAAACCCGATACCATGTCAATCAATGTCGCCCTGCTGAAAAAAATATGCGAAACTCCCGGTGCCCCCGGCCATGAACAACTAGTACGCGAACTGATTACCAAAGAACTGAAAGGTGTAGTTGACGGCATAACCGTTGACAACATGGGCAACTTAATAGCCTTTAAAAAAGGAAAAAGCAGCGATAAAAAAGTAATGGCCGCTGCCCACATGGATGAGATAGGTTTTATTGTAAGCCATATTGATGATAACGGTTTTTTGCGTTTCCATCCGCTAGGTGGTTTCGACCCAAAAACATTAACCGCACAAAGGGTAAAGGTGCATGGCAAAAAAGATGTGATAGGCGTAATGGGCACCAAACCTATTCACTTAATGACAGCTGAAGAACGTGTAAAACCTCTGCAATTAACCGACTACTTTATCGATCTGGGCATGAAAAAAGCGGAGGTGGTAAAACTGATTGAAGTAGGCAATGTAGTAACCCGCGAGCGCGAACTGATTGAAATGGGCAACTGCGTTAACTGCAAATCAATTGATAACCGCGTAGCTGTTTTTATTTTAATTGAAACCTTAAAAGAACTGAAAGGCAAAAAAATACCTTACGATTTTTACGGCGTATTTACCGTGCAGGAAGAAGTAGGCATCCGCGGTGCACAGGTTGCCGCACATCATATTGACCCGCACTTTAGCTTTTGTATTGATACTACAATTGCTTTTGATACTCCCGGCGCCAAAGCCGAAGAAATGGTAACCAAACTGGGCGAAGGCGTGGCAATTAAAATTATGGATAGCTCTGCAATTTGCGATTACCGCATGGTTCGCTATATGAAGGGCCTGGCCGACAAGAACAAAATTAAATGGCAAAATGAATTGCTGCCCGCCGGCGGAACCGATACCGCAGGCATGCAACGTATGGCCAAATACGGAACTATAGCAGGCGCAGTTTCCATACCCACCCGCCACATTCACTCAGTGATAGAAATGGCTGATAAGGATGATATAAAAGGCAACATTGATTTGCTGAACCTATGTGTTTCTAACCTGGATAAATACAACTGGGATTTTAATTGATTGGGGCGGGTATTGAGTATATAGTATTAAGTATTGAGATTTGATTCGTTTCCAGTAAACTTATGTTCACGTTCACTTGTTACTGGTAGACGAACGTGCATTTGTCTCAATACTTTATAATCACTACTAAATACCAAAAACCATGTGGATCGAAAAAGATAACTCCCTAAAAAAGAAATTCAAGTTCAAAAACTTCTCAGAAGCTTTTGCCTTTATGACCCGGGTGGCACTAATCGCTGAAAAAATGGACCACCATCCTAACTGGACAAACGTTTATAACGAACTTGAAATAACCCTCAACACCCACAGCGCCGGCGATATTGTTACTGAAAAGGACAAAAAGCTGGCTAAGGAAATAGATAAACTTAGTTAAATATAAGTAGATGTCATTGCGAAGCTTTTTCCAATAATAATTTTAGAGAAAAGGCTGTGGCAATCTTCCGTTGTGTCTCTGATAGGTAATTGCCAATTAAAGACTCAGGAGAAGGTGTTTCATAGAAATAGATCAGCTGGTTCTATAGTTGGTTGCTTGTATTCTCCCTCTCTTTTTTCAAATAGAGGGATGTCCGAAAGACAGGGTGAGTTTGTATTCGTAATTTGATAAGCTGCCATCCCGATTGGCTGTTGTATTTTCATTCTTTTTCGAATAATCCTTATCCAAAATTTTTATCCGGCATTGGAAAACCCGAAGGGTTGAAATGATTATAGAAATGGCCACAATAGCAACATAAATCCCGAAGGGATGACATGATTCGGCCTGTCAAAATAGATAACGACGTTTCCTGAAAATTATAACCGAAAGAATTTATTTTGCCGGAAGTATCGGGCAATACCAATTTGTTGATTAACAATCCGGCTAAAGCTAACTCCTGCAATTGGCTTTGGTTTCCCCTTTAGGGGACGGAAGGGGCGGCTGTTGAAATTAACACTTTGATATACACCCGCTACCAAATCCATTAAAGCGCAACTATGTATTCCGAGCAAGAACAACACCATCTCAACCAGCTTACTGAGCAGCTGATTAAACATACAGGCCATAAGCCCGACAAAGAAAAAATTGAAGCGCTGCGTCAGGTAATCAATTACCACGACTGGCGATACTATTCCCTTAGCCAGCCTGTAATCCTTGATGTTGACTACGATAAACTTTTCAAAGAACTAAGAAAGCTGGAAGAGGAACGTCCGGAGTTTTTAACCCCCGACTCACCCACCCAACGCGTAGCCCGTGGCCTTACCGACGATTTTAAACAGGTAAGCCACTTGGTCTCCATGCTTTCGCTCGATAACTCGTATAATGCGGAGGATGTAAATGCCTTTGATAAAAGCGTAAAAAAACTAACCGGAGCAGAGCACATCCAATATTGTGTTGAGCCCAAATTTGACGGCTCAAGTATTGCATTGGTTTATGAAAATGATATGCTGGTGCGCGCCGCTACCCGCGGCGATGGCGCAGTAGGTGAAGATATTACCAACAATGCCAAAGCCCTTGCCTCCATTCCCCTATCGGCTAAGTTTTCAAAGTTCGGCATTCATCGTATTGAAATTCGCGGCGAAGTAATTATTCAAAAAGAAGTTTTTGAACGCATCAATAACGAAAGAAAAGCGCGGGGCGAAAAATTGTTTCAGAATTCGCGTAACACGGCCTCCGGTTCGCTACGTTTAAAAGACCCCAACGAATCTGCCACCCGCGGCCTTGAGGCTGTTTTGTACCATGTAAGTTTTGCTGAAGATAAAGAGGGCAAAAACCTGTTGGCCGATAAACTTCATACCCACTTTGAAACAATTGAAATACTGTATAAGTGCGGCTTTAAAACGCCCATTCACGAACTGAAGGTTTGTAAAAACGCTGAAGAAGCTATTGCCTTTATTGAGTTGTGGAATACCAAACGCAACACATTCAGCATTGAAACCGATGGCATGGTTATAAAGGTGAACGACCTTAAAATGCAGCAGAAGTGTGGTTCAACCACCCACCATCCCCGTTGGGCCATGGCTTATAAGTTCCAGGCCAAGCAAGCCCAATCAAAACTAAAGGATGTAGAGTACCAGGTAGGCCGCACCGGCGCCGTTACGCCGGTAGCCAAAATTGAACCGGTGGCACTGGCAGGCGTAACTATTGCCTCCATTTCGTTGCATAACGAAGAGTTTATCAAAGAAAAAGACATCCATATAGGTGATACGGTAATAGTTGAACGAGCCGGTGAAGTAATCCCCTACATCATGGGTGTTGTGCCCGAATTAAGAACAGGTCACGAAAAGAAAATTCATTTCCCTAAAAATTGCCCTTCCTGCAATTCGCCTTTAATAAAAACAGAGGAAGAGGCCATCTGGCGCTGCGATAACGCCGATTGCCCGGCCCAAACCGAAGAACGGGCCATTCACTTCGTATCAAAAGATGCACTGGATATTGACGGCCTTGGCCGCAGCATCATTATTGACTTTATCCAACGCGGCTTTATCAAAAACCTCGAAGATATTTTCAGGCTTCCATACGATGAAATACTAAAACTGGAAGGATGGGGAGAAAGGTCAGTCGAAAATCTGAAGAAAGGTATTGAAGATGCCAAAGGCAGGCCCATCTGGCGCTTAATAAACGCATTCGGTATCCGGTTAGTTGGCGTAACTACTTCAAAAGATATAACCAGCCACATTAAAAGCATATTAGACCTTGAAAATATGTCGCTGGAAGACCTCACCAACATTGAAGGCATCGGCCCCAAAGTTGCCCAAAGCATTTATGACTTCTTTCAAACTCCCAGCAACGTAAAACTAATAAAAGCATTGGATGAAATGAAGGTAAACATCCAAAACCGCCCCGAAGATTCGCTAGCCAAAAACAATAAACTCGAAGGCAAAACATTCCTCTTCACCGGCTCCCTCCAACAATTCACCCGCGACCGTGCTAAACAACTAGTTGAGGAAAACGGCGGCAAGTTGTTGAGTAGCGTGAGTGCTAATCTTAATTATTTAGTGGTTGGTGAAGATGCGGGTAGTAAGCTATCTAAAGCAAAAAAAATACCGAGTATTACGGTATTGAGTGAGGATGAGTTTTTGAATTTGATTGCGTAGTAAGTATTACTCACGCCAACAAGTTAATTGTGCCTCCTTGTAACGAAAATTTGAACCACAACTTATGAGTACTTAATCCATCAACTCTGGATATATTTGTCCAATACGATCAAGTTCGGCATCCGTACTATCTGAAGCAGAAACAATAAGTTTATTCGAAAAAAAACTCCAAAACGTTTTGGTATCGGCAAATACTTTGTTTAATAATACTCTTTCGGTAGCTTTAATTGTCAGCTTGCTAAACAAATAACCAACTATAAATATCGAAACAGCCAGCCAATAGTAGCGATTATTAATCTGGAGATAAAAAGCACCGCCAACAAAAATTGCCAGGACGGTTATGAAAATCCATAAGTCAATTACGCCAGAAGGAGTCAAAATCAAATATAAAGGAATTGCCAACAGGAGTTTGTAGTCTTGTGAAAACATAGAATAGCATAATATCAGCGCTAAAACAACCCAATTCAAACTTTTTAAGAATCTCCATAGTTTAAATGGTTTGTTATTTTCAAATAAAATCAAGAGATCCCCTTTCAATAGAAAGGGGTTTAGCGCCCATTGCATTTTAGAATTATTAATTAACTCCTCTTCAATAAACTTTTGCCCAACTTTCTCCGGAATGGTTATTTCCTGTTCAATTATTTTCTGAAGTTCTAATGCAGAGTATTTTGGCGGAATCTTCCTCATTAAATATGATTTACTATCTCCTTATAAAACTCCACCGTCTCCTTCAACAAATCCTCTGTATCTTCTGATAATGCCTCCCCCTCCGTCCATGGATGCTTGGCCCCGAAATTATGGTTAGCACCCTCTATTAAAAACAAGCGGTTACCCTTATTCCAGGTATGCATTTCAATCGCATTGGCAACCGGTACAGTTTCATCTTTGGTGCCGTGGATGATCAAAAAAGGAATCTGCAGCTGCCGCACTGCATCAGGCACAAACAACCGGTCAAGGTGGGCATAGTAATCCTCGTACATCTGCCACTTAATGGGCATTTGCTGCCCGGTGCGTTTATTGGGTAAATAAATTATACCATCGCGCTTTATTTGGTCTAACTGTTCCTGTGTCCAGTACTTGCTTACCTCGCTTAAACTGGCCCAGGTGCACAGCTTTTTAACGCGTCTGTCTTCGCGGGCTTTAAGTATTGAAATCCCTCCGCCCCGGCTATGGCCCATCAGGTAAAGTTTTTCTTTGTCCACCTCCGTTTCCTCAACCGGAAAACCTGCCGAACACACCCAATCAATCACCACCCCCAAATCATCCAGCTCAATCGAAATATTATCGTTGCCAAACGCCTTCAGGTCTGCAAATTCAACCGGGTTATCAATGGTAGTTCCGTTGTGCGAGAAATTAAATTTTACAAACACAAAACCCGCTTTGGCAAACCGTTCAGCCACCACATTATATGGGCCCCAATCCTTAAACCCGCGGTAACCATGGCTGAAAATAACCACCGGCTTCCTTATCCCATCCTTTTTGTAAAAAACATCCGCCAAAAAAGGGCGCCCATGCCTGCCCTGTAGTATAATATTCTGCTCAATTGTAATCATGCGCGAAATATACTTATTCAAGCCGAAATCAAAATATTAAATACGGTAGAGCGAAATAAAAAGCCGCGTCATTGCGAGGCTCTGCGAAGCAATCCCGAAGCGATGAAAGACCGGTTGTAACGTTACGCCCTGTCGCATTTAGCGCTGAGATTGCTTCGTCGCAGAGCCTCCCCGCAATGACGCACGTTTTTTTGTTTTGTTATACACTTTAAACTTTACTTTAGCGCCCTGACGGTAGCCGGTAACACCAAAGTGCCAACCAGGATTACCTACATTAAAATGGAATTAAGCTTAGACCAGATAAAGAAACCCATAGAAAAAGAACTGGACGAATTTGAAGTCCGGTTCAAAAAATCTATGCAAAGCAAGGCCCCGCTGCTTGACCGTATTACGCACTACATCGTAAGCCGTAAGGGAAAGCAAATGCGGCCTATGTTTGTGTTCCTTTCAGCCAAGCTTTGCGGTGAAGTTGTTGAGGCCACATACGTTGCGGCATCTTTAGTTGAAATACTGCACACCGCCACTTTGGTGCACGATGATGTAGTGGACGAATCCTATAAGCGGCGCGGCTTCTTTTCCATCAACGCACTTTGGAAAAATAAGATTGCCGTTTTGGTAGGCGATTATTTGCTGGCTAAAGGTTTGTTGCTTTCAGTAGAAAACCAGCAATACAAATTGCTCCAAATCCTCTCCAACACCATCCGCGAAATGAGCGAAGGCGAATTACTGCAATTAGAAAAAGCAAGAAGGCTTGATATAAAAGAGGACATTTATTTCGAAATCATCCGGCAAAAAACCGCTTCACTCATATCCTCAGCCTGTGCCTGCGGCGCTACCACCACCACGCAGGACGATGCCCTGATTGAAAGGGCGAAGATGATGGGCGAAAAAATTGGCATTGCCTTTCAAATTAAAGACGACCTGTTTGATTACGAAGAAGCCGAAATAGGAAAGCCCCGCGGTATTGATATTAAAGAGCGCAAGCTAACCCTGCCGCTTATTTATACCCTTGGCAAAGTTACTTCCGGCGAAAAAAAGCAGATAATAAACATTATCAAAAACGAGAATCAAAACATGGACAAAGTGCGCTGGGTTATCGACCTCGTCCGAAAAAGCGGCGGCATGGACTACGCTGCTAAACGTATGAACGAGTACCGCGAAGAAGCCCTCCGCATCCTCCACCAATTCCCCGAAAGCGACTCCCGCAAATCAGTTGAACAGCTGATTGAGTTTACGATCAGCCGCAAGATGTAATCTGCCAATACAGGGCACGCTGATTTATTATGATGATTATGATTTTTAATACAATACTATTAATTACAATGCTTGGGTTTTTGAAACGGCATTTATACCTGGATTGTCATTCTTAAAAATCATAATTTATTATCATAATCATCATAATAAATCAGCGTGCCCCTGTATTCAACTCCAGCATCTCCTCAATCACCTTCCTGCCATTCACCAATCTCGGTATTTTATTTTGCCCGCCCATTTTCCCCCTGCTTGCCATCCACTCATAAAACAGGCCTTCTTTAGCAACTATAACCTCAAGTGTTGAAAGTGCTAAATCATGGTTGCGCTTTTGTTTATAGTTACTGTTTTCATTTTGCAGTTGTGCATCCAACTCCGCAGCATATTGCTCCATATTCTCCGGTGGCTTTTTGAATTCAATCAAAAACTGCATCCTGCCTTTCGATTCGATATTGATGTATAAAGGTGCTACAGTATATTCCTTAATGGCGCAATCAAATTTTGCATTCGTCTTCATCAGCGCCTGCTCTGCGTTCGATAATAACAGGTCTTCTCCAAATGCATTGATATACTCCTGCGTGCGCCCGGTTATTCTGAATTTGTATGGGTCTGTAGAAGTAAACGTAATCACATCCCCAATCACATAGCGCAGCAAACCATTATGCGTGGTAACCAAAAGCACATATGGAATATCAGCCTTAACTTCTTCAAGCGGTATGGGCTTTGCATTTTCAGACCCGTACTGGCTGAAAGGAATAAACTCATAAAAAACCCCGTTATCAGTCAGCAGCAGTAAATCTCCACCCTGTATGTTTGCCTGTATGCCAAAAAAACCTTCCGTGGCATTATACACCTCGTAAAAAATAACATCATCCCTGCCAAACAAATCGTTAAACTGCTTGCGGTAAGGTTCAAAACTTACACCGCCATGAAAAAATATGCGCAGATTTTTCCATAAGCCCGTTAGCTTATTAAAATGTATTTCATCCCTTATTTTGGCAAGCACCGCCAAATGCCACGTAGGTATGCCGCTGATAGTGCCGATATCTGCTTTGCTAACCTCCTCAGCAATTTTGTTCAGTTTATAATCCCAGCTGGGGTGAGTTATCAGCTTAACCCCAGGTACATAAATAGTTCTGAAAGCCAGTGGCACGTTGCGCAGCATAATGGCAGATATATCTGCCACCACAATACCCGACGGTGAAAGTTTTTCGTAAACCCCACCGGGCAGGGCAAAATTTTTATGGGTTAAAATATCTATCCCCTCATCCAGGTAATGCAGGCGCGAGAGGCTGAAAAGCGTACCCCGTACATGCATATTGTCAACTATATAACGGGTAATAGGTATCAGTTTGCTTTTGCCACTGGTGGTGCCGGCTGTTTTGCCAAAATAACGCACCTTACCGGTGGTCATCACTTTGCTTTTGCCGGCTTTTATCTTTTCAATATATGGCTCGTAAAAACTATACTGGGTAACTGGTATGCGCTCAAAATCTGCATAGGTTTTTACCTCGCTTAATTTAAGGTCCTTTCCTATTTCTGTAGCTGAAAGTTCGCTGATGAGTTTTGCAAATACCTTTCTTTGCTCTGCTATAGATTGAGCGGCCGAAAACTCAGGCGAAAAAAAATGTTTCAGGTAAAATCTGAAAACCCTGTTCTTTAAGTCGTGCGCCATGATTGCCGGTTAAAGCCCTGCGGTTATTTTAAAACAGGTTGATTTTCTGCAGCAGCTACCCGGAGGGCGGAAGCAATGCGGTTTAAAATTGATTGCGTTTCTCCGAAATAAGAGGAATACTTTTCAGAGGTATTTAAAGTGCTTGCTATTTTAAGTATTTCTCCAAGCAGGTTTCCAGCCACAGGCACGTATTCAAGATACAATGAAATCTTCTTGGGTCCATTTCCCGGTTTAATGGTTTTGGCAAGATTTTGAAGGTTACTGTTATTTTGAGTTTCAGCAAACGAAGTAAGCATCGTTTTATACTCTGTCATTGATCTCAAAAAATCTTCCAACCCGCCATTCACTAATCGATTCAGGGTTTTGTTGCCCCCGGACTCTTTAATTACTTCCTGCATTTTGCTATTTGCATTCAGCATTCTTTCGGTATAGGTAATCAGGCTTGAATAGTTAACAACGTTACCGGTCCTGTCAAAATTATTGGTATTGGAAATATTCTTTCTTCTCAATTCAAAATTCTGTCCCAGGTAAACCCTGCGCACCACCTCATCGCTGGCCAGTTCCTCAGCAGTGCCCTGTTTCAAAATTTTGCCCTCAAACAACAGATAAGCTCTATCGGTTATTGACAGGGTTTCCTGCACGTTATGGTCGGTTATCAATACGCCTATGTTCTTTTGCTTCAGCTTGCCTACAATGCGTTGTATATCCTCAACCGCAATCGGGTCAATACCGGCAAAGGGTTCGTCAAGTAAAATAAACTTAGGGTCGGTTGCCAGGGAACGCGCTATTTCCGTTCGCCTCCGTTCGCCTCCCGATAAAACGTTGCCCATACTACCGCGCACCCGGTTCAATCCAAACTCTGCCAGCAAAACTTCCAGCCGGTCTCTCTGCTCCTGTTTGGTAAGTTTGCTCATTTCTAACACGGCCGCAATGTTATCTTCTACCGAAAGGTTCCTGAACACCGATGCCTCCTGCGGCAAATACCCCACTCCAAGCTGCGAACGCTTGTACATAGGCAGGTCCGTTAACTCCGTCTCACTTAAAAAAATCTTTCCCTTGTCGGGTGGTACAAGGCCCACCATCATATAAAACGAGGTGGTTTTGCCCGCTCCGTTCGGACCCAGCAAACCCACAATTTCGCCCTGCTTAACTTCCACCGATACATCGTTTACTACCGTGCGGCCCTTGTAAACTTTAACCAGGTTTTCAGCCCTTAATATAATCATGGTTTAAAAATCTAATCCGATAGATAAATAATACATAGGCTTTGTTGAAATTACCCCGGTATCAACGCCCCATGCTACGTCAAACTTAATAAAGTACCCAAATATCGAAGTGCGGAAGCCGGGACCAAAGCCCATAATTACCGGCGATTTATATTGGTGCAGGTTAACTATCACCGAGGGGTTAACATCTGAGTTGGGTATAGATTGCGAGAAAAGCGGGTTGTTGTTTGAAAAAGGCGAGAGTCCCTCCCAGGCTGTACCTGCATCAAAAAATCCTACCACCGCAAAATTCCTGATAATCTCCGATTTGATATTGCCATGTATAAAAGCCGAGAACACCGGTATCCGCAATTCTGAGTTAATCAACACAAACCGGTCGCCGTTGCGGGCGTTTTGGTCAAACCCGCGCACCGGTGTGGCCAGCGTTTGAAAAGCATAGTTAACCTTATTGTCAATAGGTGTGTTGTAATCAAACTTGCTTACCGATGGGGAGGTTAGCCAGTTATCAAGGCCACCCATGTAATACAACATCCTGGCTGTTCCAAAAGAGGCCGCACCCGAAATCCGGTTGGCCCATATAATGCATTTGTATATTTTAATATAATTGCGCACGTCGAAACCAACATTGCACATAAAGCTGTTGTTGAAAACCGGTACCGGTAAATCAAACTGCGCCCCTTCCTGCACATTTTTTGTAGGAAACTCTTTCAACACTTCGCTGAAAACCTTTAACCGGGTGCCATAACGGATATTGGTTATATTACTTTGCAGGCAATTATCAAAAACATACTCTACCCGCTCGCCCACCCAGTTATCAGAGGTGTTAGGCAGGTTAAGCGATAGCGAATCTTCCGATTTATAAGCCACCTTATCATTCCTGAAATTGGTTATAGACCTTATACTGTTCAACACATTTATTGGGTACGATAAACAGGCCTCCAGGTAGGTGGTTTTAATACTATAGTCAACCGTTTCGCCACTGGGCAATACTGCCGATGTAAAAGGCAGTTCGCTATAAGCCGTACTGGTTTGCGAGCCACGGTAAAAAGTAAATTTCTTGTCCAGCCTTTTCTTCAAATTCTCATAGGTTAAAAAATACTGGGCGTTATCTTTTATACCGGCAAACGGAAGCATAATGCCTCCGTATATTTTATAGTCTTCCAGCAAATCGGTTATACCCACTTTAATAAAAGCACCCAGGGTATTTACTTTGTAACTTGGCGAAGAAGGGTCGTACGGCTGGTAACGGGTTACAATAGGGTTATTGTCTAACTGCGCTACCACATTATCAACCATAAAGCGGATAAAATAAGGGCGCACCTTCGAGAACCTGAAAACATAACCGCTTTCTGCATTGCCCATTTTTGAAGCAGATGCCGAGTCCCAGTCAAACAGCTTAATGCCATAGTCAAACTCACTCTGAAAATCATGAGGCTGCCTGCCACGGTTGGCCCTGATGGAATCGTTGTTTTGCGTAGCGCTCTTCACCATTTGCTGCGCCTTCTTTTCATCGGCTGCCGAAAGCGGATTGTTGCGGCGCAACAACTGGTTCATGTACTCCATGTCAGGCTCTTTGCCCTGACTTGCAGTAGAGGCTATATCGTACTTGCGAAACTGCAACCGGCCTTTTATCCTGAACATATCAAGCGCCAGTTGTTTTTCGGGCACAACAGATTGAGCCATAATACCAAAAGTGTAATTAGTATAAGGCGCCGTTATGCCCCCTATTTTATAAACCTTCTCCAAAGATGAATCCTGCAGGGTAACTACGCTGCGGTCGATGGCCGAATCAAGCGGAACATTTTCGCGCACCTGCACAGAATCAAGCTCATCAGACTCTTTCGATACAAAGCGGTATGTTTTCTGGTTGTGGTCAAATACCCTTTCAAAATGGCCGGTATAGCGGTTGCGTACGCCGTTTGCATCGCTTAAAAAGCAATATTCCTTATCGCTGAAATTTTGCGGGTAAGTTTCGTTGGCATAAGGGGTATTGGTAATACGGTACAACACATTCGGGTTGGCATCCAGGTCGTAAAAAAACAGGTCTAACTGTTTATTCATAATCTGCGATTCGTACCGTTGGGGAATCAAAGTATCCTCTATACGATTGCTCGAAAACATAATGCCGTGCATGCTATCAGCATTGATGCAGGCAGGGTACAGGTCATCAAAATAATCGTCGGTAAGTTTACGCGTGGTGGTTGATGCAATGGTATAAAGGTATATATCCGACTGCCCGTTCTGCAGCGCACTCATAACCAGTTGTTTCGAATCAACAAAATTGAAACTTAGCACCCGTTGAAATTTCCTGACCGGGTTCTTAACTGATTTTCCTTTTTCAATATCGTAAAAGGTAAGCCAGGTATTTGGCCCTCTTTCGCTAATGGTAGCCACCCTTTTTCCTGAAGGGTCCCAGGCTATCAGCGGCACCGACTCATCTGTAAAAATGGTATTAGTCCTGAAGCCTCCTCTTAAAATAACCTTTCTTTTATTCGTTTCGGTATTCAGCAAATAAACCTTCCAGCGGCCTATATCATTACTTGCGTAAGCTATGTATTTACCATCGGGGCTTAGCTTAGGCTCGTAGTAATCAATATCTTTCCTGATTTTGGTTTTAACCACCGTATTATCGCCCGGAAGGGAGGATATTTTTGATTCGTTGCTAAACCGGTTGTAGTAATAAGTATACCAGTCCTGCAGGGTTTGCGAAAGGCTGGTACCCAACACAAACATAAACCCGTTCTCAACACTGCGGTTAATACGGGTAAGGTACAAAATATTATTAACCGCCGTTTTACCATGCACTTCCTCAATGTAATGCCAAATGGAGTGGCCCACAAAAACCGCCTCTTCCGGTTTTAGCTTATTCAGCTTTTTAAACCTGCCGCTTAATATCCCGTCGCGAAGTTTGTCTTCCATTTCGCTGTTCCAGTTCTGGCCTATGTAATGTATAAGCCCCAACCGGTACCAGTCGGGCAGGTTTAGCAACACCGCGTTTTGAATAATCTCGCCAAAGCTGGTTCCCTTAACCATCTTGTCAATATACAGCCTGGCCAGGCCTTCGCGTATTTGCTTATCAAGGTCGCGGTGGTCACCGTTAAAATATATAAAAATTTTATTGTCCGGTATTTTAATGGTACCGCCGGCGTTCTGCCCCGGTTCGTAAATACCGATGTTGGTCTGGTTCAGCTCATTAATCGTATTATAAACAATAATGTCTATTTTTTTCTTAAACCGGTAGTCCAGCATTTTTGCCAGGTCCTCGGCATTATCCTCCGCAGCTTTAATTACATACTTGGCAACGTCCTGACCTCCCTGGTAATAGTAAGTTGTAAAATTATCGCTTTCATAATACGAGAAAATGAAATCCTTGTACTGCACCCGGTTCTGCCCGAATGTTTCGGTAGTACTGGTCTGGGCCTCCGCTACTTTTAAGCACAGGCAAAATACTATCAGCCCAAAAAGCGATAATTTATTTGCACCCATTAAAAAAGAATTTCCTTTAACCATATTATCTCAGGCCCCGTACTACTCCGGATTTTTTTCACTACAAAGAAAAGCTATTTACAAAATGCAAACCACAGCAGCGCAGCAATTTTAACAGCCAGCCCCTTCCGTCCCCTAAAGGGGAAACCAAAGCCGGTTCTGGTTTCCCCTTTAGGGGACGGAAGGGGCTGACACACTATGCAGCCAACTGCCCGCAGTTTGCTATTTTCACGCCTGGTTTTTAATTCGAAATATTAGCCTATCAAACTTAATCAAAATACTTACATGCTCAAGATTCACAAGCTTACTTTTAACCCTTTCTCAGAAAATACTTACATAGTAGCCGATGAAACCAACCAATGCGCCATTATTGACCCCGGTTGCTGTAACGACAAAGAAAGAAACGAATTGCTTAGTACCATTGAGGCCTATGGCTTAAAACCGGTGCTTTTGTTAAATACCCATTGCCACATCGACCATATCCCCGGCAACAAATTCGTTTTTGAGAAATATGGTCTGCTGCCTCAGATACATAAAAACGAACTGGAGATTTTACAACTGGCCCCTCAGTTCGGAAAGTTCTTTGGTTTCGATTGTCCTGAAAGCCCGCTGCCTGATACGTTTCTTGAAGCAGGCGATGACGTTAAACTCGGGAACACCGTTTTTAAGGTGCTTTTCACACCCGGCCACTCACCAGGCAGTATTTGTTTTTACAGCCCTGCCGATAAAGCAGTAATCAGCGGTGATGTACTTTTTTATCGTAGCGTTGGCCGCTTTGATTTGCCCGAATCAAATGGGAAAGACTTGTATAACAGCCTGGTAAATGTTATGATGAAATTACCCGATGAGGTGACCGTTTACTCCGGTCACGGGCCGGAAACTTCAATAGGTTTTGAGCGATATAATAATCCGTTTATACAGGATGAGGCAAGTTTTGGATAGAAAATCCTCAATAGACAGGTGAGATAACATCTTGAAAAAAGATGTCATCTCAGCCGCACATTCTTTTTGCACCATGCAACCCTGCCTACCGGCCAGGCAGGCTCCCAGCCTCCGAAACGGAGGAGCAGCCACGCAGCAAAAAGAACAGGTTTGCCCGGTGGTTGTATTTTGTATTTCTGGGTAGCGGTTCTCCCGTGGAGTTTATCCCGCTTTTTTGCGGGAGGAGTTAGAGTGTTGCGTGGAATGAATTTTGCAAGTCAACAACACACGATTCGCATGTGCATCTAAAGGGATTAACCAGCAACGGCCCGAAAGTTTTTTCGGGCCGTTGCTGGTTAAAATTGAGTTTATATTACTTAGGTGTAACCGGTGTATTGTTATCAGGTGTTGCAGGCGCTGGTGTTGTAGCCGGAGCCGGAGCTGGTGTTAAGACAGGCGCTGTTTGAGGCTGTGCCAGTGGTGGCGTTTTGGTATCTGTCTTAGCCTTCTTTGGCGTATCATCTACAAACGAGATGCCTGAGTTGTTTTCACCACTCTTTTTGCCGCCTTTATTAAAGTTAAACAACAGCGAGAAACGCAGGGTATTATCCAGCGGGTTCCTTAAAATAGTAGTAGGTATCAGGTACGAAAAATGCAGGCCTACCACACTGTATTTTATAGTTAAACCAGCCTCTAAAAACTGGCGGCCACCAGCAGCATACGGCTCATAAAAATACCCGAAACGCACACCAAATCTTTTGTCATAAAAGTACTCAGCGCCCCAGGCAAGATCAAAAGTTTTTATTATTACTGAAGCCGGTGCACCGCTAAAACTGGTAAAAATGCCTTGAATAGATGATTCCTGGCGCCATTTAAGTACGCCATTGGAAGTCGCTGTATCTATCTGATTTGGCACCAGCAGTTTGTTAATATCAGAGTAAACACCTACCGAATTGTGCTTGTCTAAATAAGCAGTATAACCCAAACCGATACCCAGGTTGGTAGGAATAAAATCTTTTGTAACACTTGACGTATATGACATCTTACTGCCTATGTTCGATATATTCATGCCACATGAAAACTCATGCTGAACAGGCTTATCTTCACCATATATCTTATGAAAATACCAGGCAATATCTCCTGCACCGGCTTGCCCCGGTCTTACTTCTGAACCACCTACTTGCTGACCAGTTGCCAGGTTAGAATAGATATAACGGAGAGAAGCTGCAATTGAAAAATAATCGCCCAGTTTACGCGCATAGCTTACATCCACAGCAAATTCGCGGGGCATAAACTGGCTGGTGTTCGTTCCGTTTTGGTCGGTAAACTGAATATTACCTAATGAAAAATAACGCAGCGAGGCCGATATAACCTGCTCCTTTTTAACCTTGTAATAACCATTTAAACTGGCCAGGTAAATATCATTTACCAAAGCCTTTAACCATGGGCTGAAAGACATGGCAAAACCATAATCATCCGGTACAAAAGCCATTTTTGAAGGGTTGGCATACAATCCGTTGGCATCCGCCGGTGTAGCAATACCTACATCACCCATTCCCCCAGCCCTTGCATCAGGATTGATACGCAGAAACGGGACCGCCGTGGTAATAGTCTGGTTTATTATCTGTCCGCCGGTGGTGCTATTATTCACCTGAGCCTGCAGTGCAGAAACTGCAATTGCACAAAAAACAAACAGTGTAAATACCCTTTTTAATACTAACATGAACTTTTAATTTATTAATTCTTTGGCGGCAAAACTACCTTAAAACCACTAATTTTTCAAATTTGTTGGCTACATCGCCATTTGCATCACGCACTGTGACCTTATAAACATACACCCCTTTACCAATCGCATCGCCGTAATCATCTAAGCCATCCCATACAATTCCATCAACCCTGTAACCGGTAGTTTGCACCGATTGCACTATACTTTTTACCAGTTTCCCGCTTACAGAGTATATCTGTATGCTCACATTTAACTCGGTGCACGGCATGTTGTGCTCAAACATAAACTCCGTATGCGTGGTAAACGGGTTCGGATAGTTAAATACATGAGTTAACGCAAGCTTGGCATTGTTTGTTACAACGAATTCCGTGTTAGCCACCGACGATTGATCGTAAATATCCCATGCAGTTACTTTTAAAGTATGGCTACCCAATGCCAGGTTCGAGAACGGATACCGTACCTGGCCCTGGGTAAAGTCATTTAACGCACTTTGGTAATAATTATTGAGTATAATGCTGTTTTGGCTGTTATTATCTAATACAGCTGTCATATTATGCCCTACTCCGTTACCCGAAGTATTAATGCCGCCGGGGTCCTGTAGCGCTGCCAGCAATAACGGGCTGGCGTTGGTAATGCCGCCATACACAAAGTTCTGGTCGTCCATATAAAGGCTTATTTTGGGTCCATTACCGTATGTTTTAGCCGTATCAGATGAGCCACCTACTGTAATAGCATTGCTATACCCGCTTGCATCCACGCCTGCACTCGTACTGGCATAATAGCTAAGCCTTCCGGGGCCATATTGGTAATTAATGTCTTTAGGTACTACAAAAGTAAAGCTAAAACTGCCGTTTTTTACACTTGCATTACCATTAAACAGGATATTTTTATAAACCTGGAAATCAAGAATGCCAGCGTCTGGCGGACTGACAGGATTGTTCAGCGTTTGAATAGTAGATATTTTATCGTAAACCACAGGATATATATTGCCGTTAAACGTGGTCAGCTTGTTATTATTGTTATCTGTTACCATACCCTGTATTGTAATTTTGGTAAGGGCTTTCAACGTATCATGAGGAGAGGTAACCGGTTTGTTATCTATCATGGTTGTTACCACATTATACTTAGGGTAATCAAGCGTAACGGCAGGGTCGCCGAGCAAACAAAATTTGCGGGTATTGGCGCCTTGAGTATTGTAAATTACGCCGTTCTTACTTTGCATAGTTACTTCGCCCATGGTTGGGTACCTGCCCTGGTAAGAAGCAAACAGGTAATCAAAAATAGCTGAATCAATGGTACCATTGTCGTATTCAAATACCAGCCGCACAGTAGTAATAGAGCCAATAGCCCCACCGGTACCATTTACCACCAGCCATTCTCCTGCGGTGCGGTCTGGGAGGTCAAAGCGGCTAAAATCGCAGGTACAGGTAATAAACAGTGGGTAAAACTGATTGGCCAACTGAATAATATCAGCCATGTTAAATATACGTGCATTACTCCAGTTTGTAGGACCACCGTGCCCAACCCAGTTAATAACCAGGGCGCCGGTATTAATATTATTTAAAATAGCCGTGTTAACATCAGGGAAACGGTCGCCTGCAGGCGTTGCGTCCAGTTTATAGGCATCCGTGTAAATTTTATCGTAATTGTAAGCAGGTTGATGCAGCTGGGTACTGTCAGCAAGTTGATCCGAGGCATCCTCAAACGTAGGCCCACCATTAAATAAGTAATCGGCAATAAAAGTGATTACAGTACGCCAGCTGTTATTGGTGGTTACAGTAGCACAGGTAGTGCAGGCCGGCGTTGAACTTTTATATTGTTTGATTTTAGTTACCATTGCTTCAGCTTCTGTCTCGCTTTCCACCGGCAGCCTGCCAACCGAAATATCCAACTTTTGGTACCCATTTTCAATCTGTCCGCCCTCAGTTTGGTCTAACAAGCCAAAAAAATCATCTGAGGTATAGGTTTCAAGCTGGTCGTACGATTCGCTGCTCTGATAGGTGGATATAAAATTATTGGCATCCGCAATACGCCCTTTAGGGTCATACGAGCCATCGCCTAACAAAAGCAGGTAACGTGGCAGTTTAGAAGTATCTGTACCTGCACGCTGGTACAGCATTTCCATAAAGTCGCGGATAGCTGAAATATCCGGCTTACCACTACCAAATTCATTATACACCTGGCTAAGAGAAACCACGCCGGTCGAAATATTGTCCGTATTAATATGATAATTGGCCAGGTCGTTGGCTGCAGAAACAAAATCATCATACGCAACTATCACCATTTTAGGCTGGCCAAAGGCATGCAGGTTCTGGTTAGGCACCTGAGCAACAAAGTTAGGGTTGCTAAAGGTGCCATTGGTGTTTAACGCAATAAACTCCTTCAACTGGTCGGTATTGGCAGCAAAAGTAAGCTGCGAGCCACTGGTTGTTGAACTCATTTGTTGAATTGCCGCAATATTGGTTACATCCCACACCACCGTGTTTGAGCCTGCACCCGATAATTGAAAGTTTGAAACATTACCTGCCCCTGCAGAGGCTATGCTTCTGAAAGTCATGGCATCACCTACCATGGTTAAGCTTCTTTTGGCAAGCAACTCAAACCACACAATATAAAAGGCAGCAGTTCCTGATGGGTCTGAGGTTACATTAAAAGTATAACCAATATTCAGGTTAGTAGCATTCGCCATAAACCCGGCAGAACTTATATACTGATTAGCACCCTGAGGGTACTCCCCCGGAGGAATCCCTGAATCGTATTGGCTGATAAGCTGGAGTCCGTTAACCGTGGTAACCGAGGTAGACGGATATGTTGAGTTAACCGCTATAGTAGAGTTAATGGTTACAGTATCGGAAAGAATAAGGTTTGGGAAACTATAAGTAAAAGATTCGGTGTTATTAAAACTGGTAAGCTGGTCGCCCATCCAGGTCTTGCCGCTTTGCAATAAATTGGTCTGGTCGTTATTTCGGTATTGATGGTCATCAAAATAATTGAAAGTTTTGTTCGGGCTGCCGGTTGCTGTTTCCGTTTGCACCCGCTTTCCGGTTCCGGCATCGGTGGTCAAAAAGTAATAGGTAAAGTTGGTGTACAGGTTTTTGGTATGGTAAAACTGTTTGGTAGCTGCATTCAATTGCCAGTTATCGGGGTTTTGGCCATAAAATAAAAGATAATCGCCCTGGTCAAACTGGCCGTTATTGTTCTGGTCAACAAACAGCGTAGGGTTTTCCTGCAAATCATCGGGGCGCGCAACAGAGTTTTCATCTGGCACCATGCCTCCTCCGTTTCCGAAAACCGCCAGCTTGCTTACATTAATGCTTGAAGGGTTAACACCTATGGTTTTCTTTAAAAAGTTATAGTCTATCTTATATATACCATCAGCATTTACCGTTAGCTGATACCAGGTGCCGTTTGCCAACACCGAATTAGCCGCATAAGTATTCAACGACTTTAATTGATGCCCACCGGGGGTAAGTGTCAGCTTTACTGTAAATGATTCCAGCTTTTCAAGCGCCCCCGTTGAGGGGTTTTTACGAAACGGCAACACCGTAACAACCGCATGGGCCTGTTTGCGGTAATAGTTTAACTGGCCCTGAGGTTGAAGGGTTGAAGTAATATATTTAACGCTGGCATTATCGATGCCTGTTGCGGCGGCATATACCGGATTTAATATCTGAACCGAAACGCTACTTCCTGGCTGTGCGGGAAATTCCTCGACATAGGAAGGGAGCATTCCGTATTTTTGTAAATGTGCAGCGCCCTTAAAAGTGGGTTGGGTTATTTTTTTGTCGCCAACCACGTGCATGGTTTTGGGCGCAGTACTCCAGCTTATTTTCCGGGCATATTCCTGGGCTTGTGCAGGTAAAACGCTGGCAATAATCATAAAAACAAGCAAATTGCGGGTGTTAAAACCCGAAAATTTCTTCTTAAAAACTGGAGTTACCGATTCGATCATTATTTTTGGACACTTTTTGAGGGTGCGCAATAAAACGCAGCCTTTTCTGTTTTATTTTCTTAACAATGCTTTTTTTGAAAAACAGGTTTAAATATATCGTTTTCGCCATCATTCTATCATTTATATCTGCCAATTTATTTTCGCAGGATGTAGAGATGTCTCAATATTTTGCCGCGCCCCTGCAACTTAATCCTGCCCTGGCCGGTATTTCTTATGGTCCGCGTGTAACCCTTAACTACCGGAACGAGTGGCCCGGTTTGGGTAGTGGTTTTAATGGTGGTTATACTACTTATATGGCAGGCTACGATATGCATATAGATGCTATCCACGCCGGAGTAGGTGCCCTTTTTACCGGCGACCAGATAGCTGCAGGGCTTTACGGAACCTACAAGGCCAGTCTTATTTATAGCCAGCAAATAAAAATTAACCGCCACATGGCCATCAAAATTGGCATTGAAGGTACCTATATCCATTCTGAAATAAAATGGAACCAGTTGCTTTGGAGCGATATGATAAATCCCCTGACCGGCTTTTATAATGATGTTAACGTGCCCAACCCCACCTCCGAACCTAATCCGCAGTCTACTTCTACTAATACCGGCGATATGTCGGCCGGGGTTGTGTTTTTTACAGAGAACATTTATGTAGGGTTTGCCGTAAATAACATGCTTATGCACCGCCAAAACTTTACAACTGATGCCTCTGTGCTTACCCCGTTAAATTTTGTAGCCCATTTTGGTGGCAATTGGAATGTTAAACACCCTAAGTCTCAGTGGTACAATATATGGGTATCACCAAACGTTTTATTGGTAAACCAGGGCAATTTTTACCAGGCCGAGGCCACTTTTTTAACAGGCGTCAGTTTTATGTATTTTGGCCTGGGGTACCGGAATGTAATTAACAATTCTGATGCGGTTATAGGGTATTTGGGGGTAAAAAAGGGGAAATTCAGGATAGGGTATAGCTATGATTATACCATTTCGCAGTTGGCAAATAAAACAGGAGGAACGCACGAACTTTCCTTTACTTTTAACTGGACGGGAGATGATAACTCCCTTAATCCGAAAAAGAACAAAGGATACGTACCTTGCCCCGATATTTTGAATTTTTGATTTTGGAAATTAAAATTCTATATTAGCGACCTTGTAAAAGAAGCATAACCCTTAACTAAATAAACAATTTAAACGAACGACAATGAAGCTTAGCAAATTGTATCTCTACCTGGCACTACCTGTTCTTGTTGGTATGTCTTCATGCGGTAAAGAGAAATCCAGTGTTACAGGATGGAATTATAATGACTCGAAAAACGGGGGATTTGAAAAGTCCACTACGCCTGACCAGGCAACAGGTCCGGGCCTTGTTTATATACAGGGTGGTACTTTTATGATGGGTAATACCGAAACGGATGTGATGTACGAATATCACGAAGTTCCCCGCAGGGTTACTGTAAGTTCATATTATATGGACGAAACAGAAGTGGCTAACATCCACTATCGCGAATACCTTTACTGGATGAACCGCGTTTTCGGCGCCGATTTTCCGGATGTCGTAAAAAAAGCGACTCCTGATACTTTGGTATGGAGAGATAACCTGGCTTATAACGAGCCTTATGTAGAGTATTACTTCCGCCACCCGGCTTATGATTTTTATCCGGTGGTTGGTGTTAACTGGCTTCAGGCCAGCGACTTTTGTTCATGGCGTTCAGACCGTGTAAACGAAAGAATACTGATTGATAAAGGTGTTTTAGCCGAAAACCCTTCTCAGGTTGGTGCTGATAACTTCAATACTGAAGCTTATTTAGTTGGCCAGTACGAAGGCTCTGCAGGTAAAAGGCCTGTTAAAGACTTAAACCCACAAGGAACCGGAACCCGCCACGTGCGCATGGAAGATGGTATCATGTTACCTAAATACCGTTTACCAACAGAAGCCGAATGGGAATATGCTGCTTTGGCCCTTATCGGAAATCAACCGGCTACTTCGGAAGAGAGAATCACTGACAGAAGAATTTATCCATGGAATGGTACTTCAACCCGCTACCCTAAATCAGGTATGTGGCAAGGACAGTTCCTCGCTAACTTTAAAAGAGGCCGCGGTGATAACATGGGCGTTGCCGGTAAGCTGAACGATAATGCAGATATTACTGCACCGGTAAAATCTTTTATGCCTAACGATTTCGGTCTTTATAATATGGCTGGTAACGTTAACGAATGGGTAATGGACGTTTATCGCCCTATGACCAGCACGGATGCAACTGACTTCAAACCTTTCCGGGGTAACCAATATACGACCAAAGTTCTGGATGCCGAAGGAAATCCGGTTGATAAAGACAGCTTAGGCCATATTCAATACCGCCCGGTAACCCAGGAAGAAAGTGCTAACCGCAGAAACTACAGAAGAGGTGATGTAAGAAACTACGAGGATGGTGATGAAGTTTCGAACGTTGATTACAAATTCGGTTTATCATCTATGATCAATGATGAAGTACGCGTTTATAAAGGCGGAAGCTGGAAAGACAGAGCTTACTTCTTATCGCCTGGTACCAGAAGATATTTAGATCAGGCAGTTTCTACTGATGACCTTGGTTTCCGTTGTGCTATGGACCGCGTAGGTTCACCGGCAGGTAACTCTATCAAAGGTGGCAACAACTTCCCTACCGAACATGGTAAACGTAAAATGAAAGGATAGGCAGTAATATGACTTAAAAATAAAACAAAAAGACCCGGTGAAAATTCATCGGGTCTTTTTGTTTTTATGGACATGTTTAGGCTGCATAGCGATTGACGGGTTAAAGGCCCCCACTGACAGATGCTTTGGGACAATTCGTAATGGGTTTACTGTAAGGGCAATCGCGTCTAATCCAATTAAGCGCGGTTTAAATGGTTGAAACCATTTTTAAGGTGGTTTACTCCATAGCCCACGGATTAATCCGNNAATATTTAGACGCGATTGCCCTGGTATTACTGTCCCCAGTGTCCCACAAGTCCCACAAAAATTTATATTGACGGCTGATTTGGTATGCCCCCCCAGCTTAAAATAAACCCAAATTTTTCCTTTTTTTAAGTTTCTTTGCCCCTCTATAATTCTCAATATAAATGGCCGGTACCAAACTTTATTTAAAGCGAAAAATCAAGACATTATCCTTAAAATATAATGTCCATAAATTTTTAGGGCCCCTGCCAAACGCTTTTTTGCAAATAGCACATCTGGCCGAATTCAGCCGTTGGCGCGAAAAAAACAGCAACCCTGCTTTTAATGATTTCTTCCTGCCTGAATGGAATTACGATAAACGTTATGCTTTATACGAATTTTTACATTCCTCGGAAAAACTAACCGGCCCGGTAAATTATCTCGAGTTTGGCGTTGCACAGGGCCATTCATTTAAATGGTGGGTTGGGAAAAATCAGGACCCGGCAACACGCTTTTATGGCTTTGATACATTTACCGGACTGCCCGAAGCCTGGGACCAGTTTAAAGCCGGCGACATGACCACTGGTGGTAAAACACCCGACATTGATGATAAGAGAGTAGAATTTTTGAAAGGCCTGTTCTCCGATACACTGCCCGATTTTTTGAAGAGAATTGACCGCACCAAACGCAATATCGTACACCTGGATGCCGACCTTTATTCATCTACCCTGTATGTATTAACCATGCTCGACTCATATCTAAAACCCGGAGACATCATTTTCTTCGACGAGTTTGGTGTTCCAACGCATGAGTTTCTGGCCTTTAGCAATTACACAGCGGCCTACCCCAAAAAATTTGAACTGATAGGCGCCGCAAATAACTACTTCTTTACTGCTTTTAAGGTTCTATAAACCAGCCTTTATAAAGAACGGGCCGGCCATTCAATATTGCTTTAAATTAGCAACCGCAACATGCATTCAAAAAAGGCACTCATCTTTTATGTAGTCCGGTCTACCTTTGTAAAAAAAGATATTGAAATCCTTTCAGCGCAATTCACTGTAGCAGAGTTCGATTTCTTTTCCTCAAAAAAAATTGGCTTCATCATAAGCTTCATTTCCCAAATCATTTTCCTGCTTAAAAACATCTGGACCGCCGATCTGTTGCTGGTTGAGTTTGCAAGCTACCAATCATTCTTCCCGGCCGTGTTTGGCCGTTTGTTTGGCAAGCCCTGCTTAATAGTGGTGGGTGGCACCGAGGCGCATTATTTTCCCGGTATCGGCTATGGCAACTGGCAAAAAAGGGGGTTAAAGAATTTTAGCTCTGCATCACTCAAACTTTGCTCCCATATTGCCCCTAAACATAAATCACTGATGTTCTCCGAATATCATTACGATGAAAATGAGCCTCAGCAACAAGGCATTTACGCCCGCATCCCCAGCTTAAAAACTCCCTACACCGAAATCCCCAACGGCTACGATGCTGCTAAATGGAAATGCATTTCAACAAAAAAGAAGAATACGTTTATAACCGTGGCAAACGGATGGGAATATGGCTTCCAGAAAAGCTTAAAGGGAGTTGACCTCATTTTAAAAGTCGCTCCCTTTTTTCCGGATTGTGAGTTTGCCATTTTAGGGGTCAACGACCCCGCTATTTTCCCCGGCCTCCCGGCAAACGTAAAAACCATACCTGCCGTTAAGAACGATGACCTGGTGGGCATTTTCAGCGCATACCAATTCTACCTTCAGCTTTCAATAGCCGAAGGCTTTCCCAACTCCATATGCGAAGCTATGCTATGCGAGTGTATACCCATCGGTTCAGATGTTTTTTCTATCCCCGAAATAATCGGCGATAGCGGCTTTGTTGTAAAAAAGCGGAATGTAGATGCACTTAAAGAAATTATAGACCAGGCATTGGTGTGTGATAATGCCACGTTAATGAAAAAAGCCCGGGCCCGGATAGCCGATAACTACACCCTTGCACAACGCAATGATAAGCTGTTGCAACTTTGCGAAAAGCTCATACAAAACTGATTAAAAAATAATTTTTGATGTATTTGTTTGCACCGGCTTCACTCCTTCCAGACCGCATTTGTATTCGGCTGTTTTGCCTTGGTTTCNNGGAAGGGGCGGCTGTTGGAAATGCGACAACATGGTAAACTCCCCGTAGTTTAACTCCGCGCCTCCGTGCGAAATAGTTTTTTCGATATTTGTACCCATGCAGCCTGAAGCACTCTACCAAAACTTCCTCTCCTCTACCGGTGTTACCACCGATACCCGAAGCATTGCCGGAGGCAATATGTTTTTTGCACTAAAAGGCGATAAATTCAACGCCAACAGTTTTGTAGCCGAAGCTTTTGCCAAAGGCGCAAAGTATGTGGTTGCCGATGAACTGCACGATGCCTCCTGGAAAGAAAAATTCGGTGATAACTTATGGATTACCGACGACGCACTTAAAACGTTGCAGGCGCTTGCCGGTTATCACCGCAACCACTTAAAATGTCCCGTTATTGCCATTACAGGCAGCAACGGAAAAACAACTACAAAGGAGTTGGTAGCTGCCGTTCTTTCAAAAAAATATAAAACCTATGCTACTAAAGGCAATTTGAATAACCACATCGGCGTTCCGCTTACATTGCTTTCCATCAAAAACGATGTCGAATTTGCTGTTGTTGAAATGGGTGCCAACCACCAGGGCGAAATTGCCTCTTACTGCCAATACGTGCGCCCGGACTTCGGCTTAATTACCAACGTAGGCATGGCCCACACCGAAGGTTTTGGCGGTTTTGAAGGTGTGGTAAAAGGCAAAACTGAACTTTACAAATACATTGGTGAGCACGGCGGGAAAATATTTGTGAGTGCCGACAACGAATTGCTGATTTCCAAAATTCCTGACCTGAACGATTGTATTACCTATGGCAAAGCAGCAAACGCGTACTGCCATGGCCTGTCAGGTAACAGCACCGACTTTTTATCACTGATAATTGATGCCGACAATAGTCCAATGAGAATACAAACCCAATTGGTAGGCGATTATAATTTCGAAAATGCTATGAGCGCGGTGTGCATCGGCAAATATTTTAAGGTGGACGAGAGCCTGATACAGGAAGCACTGGAAGGTTATATCCCCAGCAATAACCGCTCGCAAAAAATAAGCTTAGGTACAAACACAATCATTCTCGATGCATATAACGCCAACCCAAGTAGTATGAGAGAGGCTTTGAAAAACTTCGCCAAAATTTCCGCAACCAATAAAGTGGTTATTCTTGGCGAAATGATGGAGTTAGGAGATTATGCAAAAGCAGAACACGAAAAAATAGCAGCCCTTGTTAAAGACATGCCCCTCGCAAAGCGGGTTTTTGTAGGCAGCGGGTTTCACTTCCTGGAAAATGAGCCCGGCATTACCTGGTTTTCAAAAACCGATGATTTGAAAACCTGGTTTAAAAACCAACCGTTTGAAAACACAAGCATATTAATAAAAGGCTCCCGTAAAAATGAGCTGGAGAAAATACTGAAAGATTAGCTCCCCATGCTCCAGCTCTCAAATAAACAAGCCCGCCACCTCATGCTTGCCAGCCAGGGGC
The DNA here is from genome assembly GCA_003165895.1 of Bacteroidota bacterium. Taxonomy (GTDB): domain Bacteria; phylum Bacteroidota; class Bacteroidia; order Chitinophagales; family LD1; genus Bog-950. The sequence goes on from PMXD01000233.1 coordinate 60,511, forward strand.
TTGCGGGTAATTTTTTTGGCAATAAAAAGGAAGGCACTCTTAATGCCATTGAACATTTAGGGTACGTGCAAATTGATACCATATCAGTAGTTGAGCGCGCCCACCACCACACCATCTGGGCCCGGTTAAACGATTACAAAAAAACATACCTCGATGAACTGGTTGAAACAGATAAAACAGTATTTGAATACTGGAGCCACGCCGCTGCATTTTTACCCATGCGCGATTACCGCTTTTCACTATACCGCAAAAACCTGTATGCCACCGGTAAATTAAAATGGTATTTTAATAAGCGCGCCACCAAATTTGTGTACGACCGAATTGTTGCCGAAGGACCTTTACAGTCAAAAGATTTTGAAGAGAAAAAAAAGAAACAGGGTTGGTGGGAATGGAAAGAAAGTAAGCGGGCATTAGAACAACTTTTTATCGAAGGCAAACTGATGATTGCCAAACGCCAGGGTTTTCAAAAGGTATACGATATTACCGAAAGGGTTTTACCCGCCGGTGTTGATACAAAACCGCCATCCGAAAAAGAGTACGCTCAATACCTGGTAACAAAAACAATCCGCGCCAATGGCCTGGTCGCCAATAACGAAATTGGTTACCTGCGCCGCCACGCCAAAACCGCCATCGGCAAAGTGCTAAACGAAATGGAAGAAGAAGGGCTGATTATGTCAGTGAAAATAAAAGGCGATAATGAACCCCTTTACACCACCCAACAAAACCTCGACCTCGCCGCAAGCCAAAAACCTTCCAAAACAGTAAGCATCCTCTCTCCTTTCGATAACTGCGTAATACAAAGAAACCGCCTGAAAAGGATTTTTGATTTTGATTACACTATCGAATGTTACGTACCCGAACCCAAAAGGCAATACGGCTATTTTTGTTTACCCCTCCTGTACGGTGATACCTTCGCCGGCCGCATAGACTGCAAAGCCGAAAGAAGCGAGCAGGTGTTATACATCAAAAATGTTTTCTACGAAAAAATGCCCGATGAAAAACTGAGGGCCGCCCTCGGTAAAGCTTTAAAGAAATTTGCGGTCTTTAATGGATGTAAAGAAGTTAAAATGGCATAACCCGGTATTACTCGGCTGTTCCCTCTGCATTTTTCTCCGTGCGAAAAATGTCTTGGCATTTAGTCCTACACCAGCTTCGTATAAGCCTTCATCCATCTATCCGGCAATTCCTGTTCGCAGGCGCCTTCGTAATCTTCAAAGCTGCATGGCACTAACTGGTTGCGGCCGTATTTTTTCTTGTCACCAAAAGGCAGTTCCATCCACCAGCGTTCTGTTTTTTTGCTCTTCCAGAAAATAAGTTCGTGGTCACTGTCTTCCAGGTGAACGGTAAATTTCAAATGCTCATCCAGCGTTAAAGGATAATCACCTACCCGGTTATAGTAGCCTTCAATAAAATACCATATCATTTGCGCGGCAAGCTGGGTGGTTTGATGGTTGTTATCGTAACCGGGGTTTATTTCATATATCCCAAGCGTGGTAAGTTTATCGCTTAATCCAGCATAGCGGGTAATCTGACAAAGCTCTTCAGCACTAAAACCGTTAGGCGATGCCTGTGCATGCGCCGGTGCATCAGCCTGCCGCACGCACGACATATCAATACTCAAGGCATCAGCATCCCTTAAAATCGGCTCTGTTTGTTCAAGATTAGCACGTATCAAACCCAGGCGGTGGCAATCAAAATTAAGCCCTTCTAACACCTCAACTGCTTTACTGTCGTTCAGGTAGGTCTGGTAACCCACATGGCTGTAATTAAACAGGTAATTAGGCGTATGGGTCAGTATATTCATAATAAACGACGACGAATCAATTTTTTTGCCGGGGCCATCCTGCATATCAATCCGCTCATCCAGCACCACCAGGTTAATCAGGGCATTCAGATTTTTATAACCCAGGTACTGCCCGAAAGTAAGGTCGTGGCTGCCGCCCACAATTACAGGTATCACCTTGTGCATCAGCAGTTCTAAAATAACACCGCTCAGGGCAAAATAAGTATCGCGCGGGGTTTCGCCCTGCTTAATGTTGCCCAGGTCCATTACTTTAAACTCCTTATCAATGGGTGGCATGTAAAGCTTGTAAAGTTCTTTCCTCACCAGGTCAGGTGTTTTCGCCGAGCCGGTATTGTTTACCGAGCCCCGGTCTTCATTCACCCCTATAAAAGCAATATTAAAATCGCTGAGCTCAAGCTCGGTGCCGCTGTAAATAAAAATGTAGTTGCCCATCTGTCCGGGATGGAGCTCGGTATCTTCCAATATGGTTTCCTTATCAACCGGAGTCAGAAATTCGTATATCATAGCCTAAAGTTATCACAAAGCACTTTTGCCCCATTAAATCACAGGCATCTGAAATACACATACTTGTTGTGAGTGAACTTTACCAAGGACGGAATAGATTTTAGAACCAAGAGTCAAGAAGCAAGACTGTAAATATTACCTCGATATTAAAGTCTCCCCTTCGGGGAGATTTAGAGGGGCTTGGCTCAGCTGCTTAAAGCTACTCAACCCGCAATCCAGAAACGCAACATAGTCTTTAGGATTAGGTGTATACCCCGTTGGGTTATTCAAAAGATGCTCATCGGGAGATATCAAAACATAAAAAGGCTGGGTGTTAGCCACAAAGTATTTAGCCTCCATTTCGCTAAACTTATTGCCGATGGTTTTTATCTTTTTATGGCTTGAAAGGTCGCTGATATATTGCTCGCCCTCGGGCAACTCCTTTTTATCATCTACATAAAGCGAAAGCACCACGTATTTATCCGTCAGCCTTTCAGTAACCTCCGGGTCTGTCCATACATTTTCTTCCATTTTGCGGCAGTTAACACAGGCCCATCCCGTAAAGTCAATCATTAGCGGCTTGCCTTCTTTTTTAGCAAGGGCAAGGGCCTTTTCATAATCGTTTTGAATAGGCGTTACAGCCGATTTGGTTTTAAAAATTGAATACGATTTAGGTGGCGGAAAACCGCTGAATAGGTGCAATTCATTACCCGGAATACCATAGGCCGAATAAACCGCAAAGGCAAGCGCCAGCACAACGGCAGTAATACGTAATGGCGATAAATTTTTAACTGGTGTAGTATGTGGCAAATTAAGCCGGCCAATTAAAAACAGGAATAAAATAACCCCGATAATAGCCCAAACACCCAGAAAAATCTCGCGCGGAAAAATACCCCAGTGGCTCACCAAATCTGCATTCGATAAAAACTTGAATGCAAAAATAAGTTCAATAAAGCCCAGCACTTTCTTTATAGTATCCAACCAGCCGCCCGACTTGGGTAGCGACTTCATCATACCCGGAAACAACGCAAAAAAACCGAAAGGCAACGCCAGGCCGGCACCAAAGGCTCCCAATCCAAACACCACATTCAGCTTTCCGTTGGCTGTGGTAAGGGCTCCGGCAAGGAGTGCCCCGACAATAGGGCCCGTGCACGAAAAAGAAACAATGGCCAAAGTAAGGGCCATAAAAAATATACCCACAAAGCCCCCGATGTTCGAAGCCGAATCCGCCTTATTTGCTATAAACGAAGGCAGGCTAATCTCATAAAATCCAAAAAACGAAAAAGCAAAAATGACAAAGATGACAAAGAAAAATACATTCAATACCGCTCCGGTACTCAGCTCATTCAGGGTATCAGATGAAATATCGCAAACCGCAAAAGGCAGCGCCAGCAGCAAATAAATGGCGATAATGCTAAACGCATAAATCAGGGCCTCAAACTTTCCCTTCGATTTGCTTTCGCTCCGTTTGGTAAAAAACGAAACTGTTAACGGAATCATAGGAAACACACAGGGTGTAAGCAACGCTATCAAACCACCAAAAAAGCCCAATGCAATTATGGCCCACAAACTTTTATCAGTAGTTGCAGGGGTACCCGTATTACAATTCCCTATCGGCTTCCCATATTTGTTACTGCCAGCAGTATTTGCAGCTACCGCCGAACCTGCCTTCACCGAATCGCCAGCCATTGATTTTTGAATAGTTGCCTGCACCGTTGAATCAAATGCCTTTTGTGCCATAACAGCTTCCCCACCATCTTTCTGCCCTTCCGTATTATTCAATTCAGATTTACCACCTTTATCAGGCACAATTTTAACCCCCTGGCTGCCAGCTTTTAAATCAAATTCAAAGTCCTTATCATCGGGTGGCAGGCACTTTGAGTCATCGCACACCATAAACTCCAGCGTGCCTTTTAATTTGGTATCCTTCAACACCTTAACGGTTTGTGTGCACACCAGTTCTTCCTCAAAATATTTTAACTGCATGTCAAAAACAGGGTCGTGGCCTTCATGTATTTTAGGCCCGGTTTCAGTTGTTTTACCAATCAGTTGAACATCTTTGTTTTTTGCATCAAAAGTAATTGAAGTGGGCACCGGTCCGTCCTTACCAATATACTGCGAATAGGTATGCCAACCCTTATCTATTTTGGCCGTAAAAGTAAGCTTGTATTCCCCTTTTCCGGTTTGTTCTGCTTTCCAGGTCCAGGTAACGGGGGTAAGTATTTGTGCGCCTGCATTATTAAATGCAAACAGCGCCAGGGCCATCAAAACCGGAAGTAATCCAAAAATCTTCTTCATCCTCTTCATTTAATACTTTGACGAAGTTATAAGAATAACCTTTCAGCAGAAAGAAAAACGCAATCTTTTGAATTCCCCTTGCCCGCAATCCGGACGACTTAACCCTTTCAGGTCTGGCCAAACTTTGGCATATCCACAAAGACCTGAAAGGTTTTTGCATTGGAGGGGATTATTTTGAAACCATCCCTGAGTTTGAGATTACAAGGTAATTATTGTGGTTGGCAGAAGTAACCAAACCGGGGCTGTGCTTAACAAAATTTATAATCCAATAACCCTACCTCAATGCTTATGGCCCAAAGCTTTCCAGGCCTCCAGGTTCCTTTTCATCTGCCTGATGTGCACCGGTACATGCTCTTCGTAAATCCGCAGCCAATCCTCAAATTGCATGATACCATTATCAGAGTGGTCTACCGTAGCTGTTTGCCAGGTATGTTCATCCAGGTTTTTTATCAAATCATACGTCATTTTTCGCAACCATTTAAATAGCTCCAGCGCATCTTCTGTACTCTGCTGATGGTAATTGAGTTTAGACGCCCACTTGTTCTCATCATATCCATACACCCCACTACCCGGCTCGGCAATAAACCTTCTGCAGCGCACATAGCTGTTTACCTCGCTATCAGCAATATGGACAATTATTTCATGCACACTCCATTTTTCAGGGGCGGGCTTCCATTGCCACATCTTTTTAGGAAATTCTTCCAGCGCTTCAAGTAAAATAGCATGCGCCTGCCCGTACGAGTCAATTAGTAAGTTCCGTTCTTCGGTAGTCATAATCATGTATTTTAATTACGATGATAAACGTCCGGCAACCGACAATATTTACTCTAAGGCAAACCAAAAAGTCTCCCCTTCGGGGAGATTTAGAGGGGCTTGGCGGTTTCTATCCGTAAAGCACTGTCATTTCCAAAACCCTGCTTACCAGCGATTCGAAAATGATTTTGCCATCCGTGTTTGATAACTCCTTTTCCGAAGCCCGCTCAGGATGAGGCATCATACCAAATACATTTTTGTTCAAATTGCAGATACCGGCAATGTTATCAATTGAACCGTTCGGATTAGCCTCTTCGTTTATTTCACCGTTCTCATCGCAATATTTAAACAGCACCTGGTCGTTATCATATAACCCCTGAAGGGTGGCAGCGTCACAATAAAACCTTCCGTCGCCATGCGCAATCGGAATTTTCAGTTCAGCATCCATCGGTACTTTGCAGGTAAGCAGGACCTTGTTGGTTTGTGGTTTCAGGTAAATATTCTTGCACTCATATTTCATGCTGTCGTTACGCAATAAGGCGCCTGGTAGCAGGTGGCTTTCGCAAAGTATCTGAAAGCCATTGCAAACACCAAACACCTTACCGCCCGTATTAGCAAACTGGATAACCGATTCCATCACCGGCGAAAAACGGGCAATAGCTCCTGTGCGCAGGTAATCGCCATAGCTGAATCCCCCCGGCAAAATAATGCAGTCATCTTTAGTAAAATCCGAAAGGTCAGTGTCTTTATGCCAAACATAACGTGCCTCGCAGCCCATTACATTCTTCACAACGTGAAACATATCCCTGTCGCAATTTGAGCCCGGGAAAACAACAATTCCAAACTTCATGGTATTATATTTTATGGTTGATTAGTGGCTTACTTTTAAAAAATGTTCAGCACGGGTAAATACTGCCCGGCCAACACCAGCAAAATTAGAATTAAATGCATCACTTCACTCACCCATTTATTTTTTATTTGCATCAATACCATACTAAAAATAATGGCCAGTGGCAGGCTTACCAGCACCCAATGGCTTAAATGGGCGGTTTGCTGCAGGCTAAACGCCAAAATGATTAAAAGCAGCAGCATAATCAGCGAGGTTGAAAACTTGCGCACCTGTATTAGTGAAGAGTATAAAGCACCAGGCAACAGCGCCAGTGCCATAGCTGTTAAAAGCAACAAGGCCGCCAAAAGCATCCAATCCAGTGGCGTTAAAGCCAAACCGCTAAGCCAGGTTTGCCCGTGTATATTGGCAAGCTCAGTAAGCATAACCCCCGTTTTATCAAACCAGAAATACCAGGTAAACATTACGATGTAAGGCGAAATAAAACCCAGCAGAATAATTACCCAATCGCGGTACGAAAATGCGCGCATAGTGCCAACCCCAATGTAGGCAAACAGGATAAACAGGATTGCCGGAAAGTAAAAAAGCGCGGCAACTGCAACCAAAAAGCCAACGTCAAAAACATCCCCAAAAGCCTTTTCCTTTTTTATCAGCGAAAACATACGTTGTGTAGAAAGAATAACAAACGTAAGCGACAATAAAGCGGGCGAAAGAAACAGGCTTTCCTTAAAGAAAGAAGAAACGATAATAAACAGCAGGCCCGCCAGGTAATTTTTCTTTGCCAGTATCTTGTTTTCGTTTACAATGTTGTTTATCAGCAGGGCCTGTATAAAACTGAGAATGGCCGCCAAAAAGGGGCTTAGCCATATATAACTGAGCAGAGGGTTTTTAAGCAAAGCAAAAAACAGGTGGCTCAGCGGCTCCGTATGGGTAAAAACATAACCGGCATCCAAAGGCGCAAAAACAAAACATATTCTGAATACCGCTAAATAAGCAATATAAAATGCTACAACACCTGGATTATTTGATTTAAAGAAACTGAGCAATGCGATGCTGTTTAATAAGTGATTTTTACCAGGCGCAACTGGCCATTTACATAGCTTGGTATAATGGCTTCATTAGGAGCCACCTGCCTGCCGCTTTTGGGCAACAGCATAACATCTTTCTCGTCCTGGTTAAGTATTGCCTTACGTTCGCTTTTGCCATCGCTGGTTAAAGTATACTGATTTAAAATACCAGCGGTTGATATATCGTCCAGGTATAAAAACCTCAGCCTGTCCTTTTCATTAACCGATAAGAACGACGAGTATACCCCGTTATCATCATCGCTGCTTTGCTTTTTTCGCAGCACCGAATGCCATTCCATTTCGGCGTTGGCATTGATAGAAAAAGCAATAATGTCGTTAAACTGATAAATATATGTGGTTCGGAAGTTATTAGAGTACCCCGGCTGAAATCCAACCTGCACAGGCACTTCGCGCGTGTCCTTGATAAAAGACTCGGCCAGTATAAGCGAACCGCCGTCATTACGCAAAACTGACCTGCGGATGGTAAAGGTATACAGCTTGGCTTTATCTTTAGCAGGCCTGCCGGTAAGTTCCTGTATAAAATCAGAGGTAAAAGGCGTATTGCCTGTTTTTATTAAAGCCCCGGTAGCCGGGTTATAACTACTGTATAAAAATCCGTTGGCAACATCCTCTCCGGTTGTATTATCGTTGTAAAACGCATTCATTACCAGGTTACCATTGCGGTTGTCAATATCAAAATAAGGGTCTCCGAAAATTGTGCGGTCGGTGATAATACTATACATCGAAAAGTCCCCGGTACTGCTTATCCTGAAAATATCAAAGGTATTACCCAATGCCTTTTTGTCGGGCCTCAGTATAAAAAAGGTATTGCCGTTATTATCAATCAGTGATTTGGCATCTTCCATTTCATTTTCATTGCGGTTGAAAGGGATGGATTTATTGAACAGGGCATGAAGAGACCGGTCAACCGACAAAAACTTAATGGAGCTTAGGGTATTACCCGTAAAAAACGGGTAATAAATCATCAGGCATGATTGGTCGATTGATGGTTTAAAGCGCAGATTTGATGCTACCAGGTCTTTGCGGTCGTAAAAGGTATCAACAACCAAAGGCTTGCCTATTTCAATAAATTTCGAGTTAACCGGTTGGGCCATCAGCACCGAGTATTTTTTATCCTGCGCCAGGTAAAAAATTACGGCTCCGGTTTTATTGAGCATAATATATTGCAGCGGCCCGGTTTGTCCCTTAAAATCAATGGTGCGGGTACTGGCAAGTTTCATTGATTCGTCAAAAACATCTATAACGTCCTGCTGGCCATAAAGGCGCACCACAATGCCATCGTTATTTTTACCCATTATCCTGAACTTACCTGTTTTTGAAGGCAACTTAAACGCACCGGATATCTGCACCTCTTGCGCAAGGATACAAATTGATACGAAACAGAAAATTATATTCAGCAATATCTTCACTCGGTCAAAGCTATAAAAAAATGACGATGAATAATTGCCTATTGCTTTAAACGCGGGTCAAGCGCATCGGTAAGCCCCTCGCCTATAAGGTTGAAAATAGTAACTGTCACAAAAATTGCTAAACCCGGAAAAACTGCCAACCACCAGGCCGAAACATCTTCCCGTGCCTCGCTTAACAACTTGCCCCAGGTCTGTAATTCTGCCTGCACCCCTATTCCAAGAAAAGACAGGCTCGACTCTACAAGAATAGCACTGGCTATACCAAAAGCAATAGTAATAAGCACCGGTGTTAAAGAGTTAGGCAATGCGTGGCGGAAAATAATTCTCCACTCGCTAAAACCAAGCGATTGTGCGGCTTCAATATATTCCAGGCTTCTTACCCGCAGTAGCTCTGCCCGCACATATTTTGCAATACCGGTCCAGCCGGTTAAGCCAATAATAACCATTACCCAGGTTATTGAAGGTTTTTTTAGCACAGCGACCAGCGACAGAATGAGCAGCAAAATTGGAATAGAGTTAATTACCTCTATAGCCCGCATAATTATTATATCTACCGGCACGGCAATTCTGAAACCGAAATAAGGTATTTTCTTAAAAATAATTGAAAGCACATTAGGTATGGCCATAATTGCCAGGAATAAGAAAATAGAAATAAACCACTGAATAATGTAAGGCATAAAACCTTCAGCCAGGGCATCAGTCATGGCATAAGACCGTACCTGAAAAGCATAAAACCAGGCAAAAAACAAAAACAATATGTTCAAAATTATCCGGCCCCGCGAAACCTGCAACCGCTCATCGCCATAATAGCCTGAAAGGGCACCTAAAAAAATACCAATAATAGAAGAGATAGACATAGATAATACCCCCACCATTAAAGCAATCCGGGTGCCGTGTATCATACCGGCACAAACGTCTCTTCCAATCTGGTCAGTGCCTATCAGGTGTTTCCTTCTGCCCGGTTTAATATCCTGTGCTGCAAAAGGCCCGATAAAAGGGCTGTTCACTATATCAATAGTAGTGGGCGAGTAAGTTATGGGCGGAAAAATTGCCGATTCGTATTCCATATTTACCCAATCAGCCTGGGCAAATTCGGGTTGCCAGTTGGCTAATCCAAAATCGACCGCGATACCCCTGAAAAGCGGAAAATAAGTAGCCCCTTTATATTGGCAGTAGTAAGGTTTTTCGTTGGCAATAAAATCAGCGGCGAACGCAACAACTACCAAAAAGTAAAAAAAGTACAATGACCAAACCGCCACCCGGTTTTTACCGAATTGCCTCTTTACGATGTCCCAATAGCTGACACCTAAATTCTGATTAGCCGACACCTGCTTCTTTTTGCCAAACATTAGGTTACATCTTTTTATTAAATGAAATTCTCGGATCAACCATTACATATAGTATATCCGCCAACAAATTGCCCAACATGGTAAGCAACGCAGAAAACAAAAGTATAGTAAATAACACCGGGTAATCGCGTTGCACCACCGCATCATAACTAACACGGCCCATACCTGGTATGTTAAACATATATTCAATTATTACAGCACCTCCTATCATAGCCGGTAAAAGACTTGAAAAAATAGTAATTATTGGCAATAACGAATTCCTGAATGCATGTTTCCAGAAAACCTTGTTGGGTGGCAGGCCTTTGGCAAAAGCAGTACGGATATAATCCTGGCGGATAACGCTGAGCATGGCGCCACGCATTTGCCGCGACATATAGGCGAATGAGCCGAGTGCAATAGTAAATACCGGTAAAATAAAGTGATACCCGCGGTCAACCACTCTTTCCCAAAACCCAAACTCATCGCCAACCTTTCCTAAACCATAAGGAGGAAAAAGATTCAGTTTATCGCCATAATAATCGCTGGTTAAAAAGGTTATAAGTAAGGTGCCTATCCAAACTACCGGTAAGGAGTAACAGATAAACAGAAAAATGGTATACACCTTATCAAATAAACTATTGCTGCGAATAGCCAGGATAACACCCGATGGAATCGAAATCAGATATTCGAGTATCACAACGATTAAACTTAAAAGTAATGTCCACCTTAATGAATCTCTGATAATAGAAGATACTTGCCGGTCATCTACATAAGAGGTTCCAAAATCAAGCCTGAAAAATCCCCTGGCATGTTTGGTAATGTCAGTATTGGGGCCAAACCAGGGCACATCGCCAAACAGCCAGCGGTGATATTGATTACCGGTTCCATACCAATGTATAGCAGGAATATAGTTGGCCGAAGGCGTTTTTTCCTGCTTTACTTTTTCGTAAGATGTTTTTACATCTGCAAAAATGCCGGTTATTGCCGCCAGCGGCTTGTGGCTAACCTGCTGGCTATCCGTTACAGAGGCATCAACCAAAGCCTGAGTTTGTTTCAGTATATTCTCAATTTCGTTATCATCATAATTGATGTATAATATGTTGCAGTTATCTCTTATAATCTTACGTGCCTCAAAAGAAGCTGGGTCTTCCGGAAGGCTTAAAATTGCCAACTCAAGGTTTCTTACTGCATAATAATAGTGCGATATCAACGGCCAGTTGCCATACATACCTATCAGCCTTGCCAGGCTTTCCCTGTCGGCCTTGCGGGTAATTTTATACAAAGTATCCGGTTCGGCTGATGAGGTTATTGAAAAATAAAAAGCAGGTAGCTGACGCCCATATTTTTCACTCAGATCCAGATATGCTTTTTCGCCTGCCAATTTATCAGATGCCTGCTGGTTTGCACTTTGCATACCCCCTTTCAGCTTTAGTTCCACCGGATCGCCTGGCGCCATCTGCGAAAGCAAAAACGTAATCAGCGAAATAACTATAAATGTAGGAATGAAGTAAAGAAACCGTTTAAGGATGTAAGGGAACATAATTGATTTTTACAGTCCGAATTCCTTATTCAGTTTAAATTCGGTTTCAACAAATCCCGGGCGCGCCAGCGTAGGCTGTGCATCATCAAAACGCTTGTGGATACACATGCGGTTAAGCCGTGAATACAGAAATATATAAGGCTGTGCATCTACTATCATTTGCTGCAATTCCTGTTGCATCTGTTTACGTTTTTCCTTGTCAAGCTCATAACGCAATTTATCAATCAGGGCATCCGATTTAGCATCCCCGAAACCAGTATAATTGCTACCACCGTTGTACGACTTGGTATGCCATATCTGTACAGGGTCATCCTCATAATTGACACCACCCCATCCTAAGCTGCTCATCTCAAAATTATGGTGTTGTAATTCATCACTCATTACTGTAAACTCCTTAACCTGGATATTAATAGCTACGCCTGCTTTTTTACAGCTTTCCTGAAATAAAAGCGCCATTTTTTCGTACAACGGAGCGCCTGCAGGTATCATCAGGTTTATCTCCAGTTTTGTTTTAACCCCATCCAAAACTTTGTCACGTACGCCATCTCCGTCACTATCTACCCATCCTGCCTCGGTTAGCAGTTCCTCTGCCTTTTTAGGATCGTATGCATTTGGCTTCAGGTTATGGTTGCAAATATCTTTATAGGGATTAACCGGGCCGGCTATTTTTACTGCCAGCCCCATGCATAACTTAGCAATGATCTGGTCAACATCAGTCAAATATGCCAGCGCCTTTCTTACCCTTACATCCTTTAGTTTGGGGTTATTCATGTTCATAGGCATATAATTATAACCCAGGTCGGTTGGCTTATAAAAATTATACTTCTGATTCAGTTTGCCATCCTGCGAAAGTTCTATATAATCTTTACCCGACAGAACATAGTGTACATCTAATTTCTCGCCTTTCAGGGCTGATAACGAAGCGTTATAGTCCGGGATAATTTCATAAATTATTTTGTCGGGGTTGGCATCAAAACCCCTCTGCTTGCCTTTGTAGGCATCACCCCACCAATTTGCTTTTTTAACTAGTGTAATTCTTTGATTAGCCTCCCATTTCTCCAGTTTATAAGGTCCACAGCCAACAACCCCCTGAGGGTCCCGGGCAAAATACTCGCCGTTAAAATTGTCGGCAAACTTTACAATATCAGAGTTAGATTTAAAGGCTTTTTCTTTTACCGGGTCGTTCAGGTCTTTGATGCTGAATTTCGCCATCAAACCATTGGGGTCGTAATTATAAGCCGGCAACACGGTTATGCCCGATTGAAGTTCAGAAAGAAAATACTTGTCTTTGGTATAAATCGAATACTTCTTTTTATTGGTTGGGTCAACCACTACATCCTTAATAAATTCAAAATAAGGGCGGCCCTGATCGCAATCAACCTTAGGGTTTTTGTATGCTTTTACGGTAAAAGCTACATCATCGCCGGTAACCGGGGTGCCGTTATCCCACACGGCATCGGGCTTAATTTCATAATCAATTTTTAAGCCGCCTTTATATTCGCCATCTGTTATTTCAGTAACTGTTGGGCGGGCAACGGCAAGCGCAGGTATAATTACACCCATCGAGTCGGGGTTAAGCCCTAACACGCTCATAAAAATGTCATTCGTCACTTCCTGTCCATAGGCATTAGTCAGAGTTACCGGGTTCAGCTTATCAGGGCTTGAATTGATGTGGATGATAACCTCGTTAATACCGGCCCGGGCGCTTTTTACTTTTGCGCCTTTTGCGCCACCGCCGCACGATACCAAAGTAGCTGCTGAAATAACTATGGCAGCAAATGCCAGATGCTTAAAGATTTGTTTACGCATATGTTTTTCAATTTAAAGAGTGGACAAATATAGAAGAATAGTTTGTAACTACTCAGGCG
>PMXD01000085.1:0-50043 GCA_003165895.1 Bacteroidota bacterium
ACCGAAAACGGCACCGACCAGCTTTCATATAATGCCGCAAGAAAAAGAAATACGAAAGTGATTGAAAACAGGAAGATGTATATGGTAGTTGAACCAGCCTTAATTTCTTCAAAGCTCAGGCCCGAAAACTCATAAGCATAGCCTTCCGGCAAAACCCTGGCAGCTGTTTCCTTCAGGGCTTCCATGGCATCTCCGTTGCTGTACCCTTCAGCAGCAGACCCGTCAATCTCGGCTGTGCGGAAAATATCAAAATGCGATATCAATGGCGCTGTTTCCGTTGGCTGGTAACTGATAACAGTACCCAACGGTACCATTTCGCCGGCCTGGTTACGGACATAATATTTATTTACGTCAGATATCATGGTCCGGAAAGCGGTATCTGCCTGAACTACCACGTGGAACGTGCGGTTATAAGTAGTAAAATCATTGATATACAAACTACCCATGTATGCCTGTATGGTTGTAAACACATCAGCAATATTAATTCCCAGCTTTTCGCATTTCTCCCGGTCTACTTTCAGGTTGTAACCGGGTGTGTTGGCGGTATAAAATGTATATGCTTTACTTATAGCCGGGTTTTTATTGGCCGCTGCAATAAAAGCCTTTACCACCGTGTCAAATGCATGTACGTCATCATTGGTGTTGCGCTGCTCTATCTGTAAACTGAAACCTACCGTTGCCCCAAGGCCGGGCATTGGCGATGGCTGTATTACCTGCACGTTGGCATCTTTAATTCCCGCTTCGGCAACGCGTTTCTGCATCACATCAATAATGCCCGGTACCTGTTCATCTCTTTTACTACGTTCATCCCAGGGCTTTAACTGTACATAAACGGTGCCGCAGTTTGAATTGGTTGCATTGTTAACCACGTTCAAACCCGACAAGGCAGCATAGTGCCCTACACCAGGTGTTGATGCCACTACCTTCATAATTTTCTGCATCACAGCAACCGATTGTGTAGTAGCGGAACCCTGCGGTAACTGAAAGGTAACATACAGATTGCCGTCATCTTCGGAAGGAATAAAACCGGATGGCTTGTGCTGAAATAAAAAGCAGGTGCCAACGCAAATGCACACCAGGAGAACAATTACATATTTCGCCAGCTCTATGCTTCTTTTAACTCCATTGGTATAACGGTCAGTTACCCGTTGAAACCATTCGTTAAATTTAAAGAACCATTTGTTTATCCCCTTTGCCTCCTTCTTAATTCCGGTAGGTTTTAATAACAAGGTGCAAAGCGCAGGTGTTAACGACAAAGCAATAAACGCCGATATCATAACCGATATAGCAATGGTAATAGCAAACTGCTGGTAAAGGCGGCCCACAATACCTGGTATAAAACCAACCGGTACAAACACAGCGGCAAGTATTAATGCAATTGCCACCACCGGCGCCGAAATATCTTTCATGGCATGATAGGTAGCCTCCTTGGGTGCCATACCTTCATTATCAATATAATGTTGCACGGCCTCTACCACAATAATGGCATCATCAACCACAATACCAATGGCCAGTACAAATCCAAACATGGTAAGCGTGTTAATGGTAAAGTTTAGAGGTATGAAAAAGCAGAAGGTACCAAAAATAGAAACCGGTATAGCCAAAACCGGAATAAGTGTAGAGCGCCAGTTTTGAAGAAAAACAAATACTACTACAGCCACTAAAAGCAGTGTTTTAAGCAAGGTCCCTACTACGTCCTGCATTGAAACCTTTACCACGGTAACCGATTCAAAAGGCACCTTATAGTCAACGTCGGCCGGAAAAGACCCTTTCAGCTTAGCCAGTTCAGCATACACGCCATTGGCTGTTTCCAATGCGTTGCTTCCGGGGGCCTGGTATATCAGCAGGTACGAGGCCCTTTTCCCATCCACAAACGAATTACTTGAAAAAGTAAACTTACCCAATTCAACCCTTGCTACGTCTTTAAGATAAACCAGCTCGCCCGTTGCAGGAATAGTTTTTACAATAATATTTTCAAACTCTGAAACCTTGCTCAAACGTCCGTTTACAAGAATGCCCAGTTCGAAGGTTTGATTAGGGGCCTGGGGCGGTACGCCTGCCGACCCGGCAGCAACCTGTACATTCTGCGCATTCAAAGCCCCAATAACATCCGAAGGCGTTAAGCTATATGCCGCCATCTTTTCAGGATCCATCCAGATGCGCATACTAAAATCATCGGTAAACCGGTTAATACTACCCACGCCCTTTACCCGCAAAAGAGCGTCCTGCACAAATATGTTGGTGTAGTTATCCAAAAAGGTAATGCTATGGGTACCTTTGGGGGCAAAAACTGCTACCATCATCAACATGCTGGGGTTCAGGGCCCTGACAGTTAGCCCTAACCGGCTTACCACGGCCGGTAACAAAGGGGTTGCAATACTTACACGGTTTTGAACATCAAGCGCAGCTACATCAATATCCGTTCCTATCTTAAAGGTTACATTCATTTGCATCAGCCCGTTATTGGTGCTGTTGCTTTGCATGTATTCCATGCCGGGGGTGCCGTTTACCTGTTCCTCTACGGGCGTTGCAACCGTTTGCTCAACCGTTTGGGCATCGGCACCGGTAAATTGCCCGTTTACCTGCACAATGGGCGGTGTGATATCAGGATATTGGTCAATAGGCAGGTTAAGTATAGAAACAGTACCTGTAATGACCAATACGATTGATATAACGATAGCAGTTACCGGCCTCTTAATAAATGTATTAGCTATCATATTTTATTCTCCATCTAAAGCATCATGAAATTAAATGCCCGCCTTATCTTAATCTTTTTTCTTATCCTCCGCTTTGCCGCCCTTCTCAGCCTCTTTCGAAGGCTTTTTGACACCCGTGCCCGTGGTTATCTTCGAGCCATCGTGCAACAATTGTACCCCGTCAACAACTATCTGGTCACCATCATCAATACCCTCCTTAACAATCACATTCGGGCCTATAGTTTGGCCTAACTGCACCTTCTTTTGAAAGGCATGAAGCTGGGGGCCTTTCACAGCTGTATCCGCCTCAGCTTTTGCAGCCGCTTCACTTTTCTTAGTTGAATCTGCATGAGTGGCTATTAAAGTATCTTTAGCTACAAATACAAAATATTCGCCCATCTGCTCCACTACTGCTTTACCCGGGATAAGCAATACAGGGGTAGTTTCCTGATTATGTACCCGCACAACACAACTCATACCGGCACGCAGGGTAAGTTTAGGGTTTGCAAAGGTTAGCCTTATTCTCAATGCACCGGTTTGCGGGTCAACTGCACGGTCAATAACCGATATTTTACCGGTATAAGGGTAAAGCGTATTGTCAGGCAATAAAATGGTAAAAAGCGAGTCGTGGGCATCCTGCTTACGTACATTAAGCGCATCAAAAGCACTCAACTGCTTTTCGTTAATTAAAAAATCAACGGCCATCGGGTCGTCGGTTGAAATGGTATTCAACATGGTTTGGCCTACAGTAACCATATTGCCTATCTTAACCGAACTAAACCCTATAGTTCCGTCAAAAGGTGCTGAAATAACAGCATAGCTCAAATTGGTTTTAGCAGTTTTTACTGTCTCTTCCGCTGCTGCGGTAGTGCTCTTAGCCACTTTAAGGGCAATAACCGCATGGTCATAAGTCTGCTTGGCCACAGCATTTTGGGCATTCAGATACTCGTACCGGTCTGCATCCTGCTGTGTTTGTTCCTGATTGTTTTGTGCCACTTTCAGGTTTGCTGCTGCCTGGTCGTATGCCGCCTGGTATAAACGGATATCAACTTCGTACAACTTCTGGCCTTTGGTAACATGTGCACCTTCAGTAAAAAATATACCGGTAATATATCCCTGTACCTCCGGGAAAATACTAACCTGGCTGAGCGCCTGGGTTGTGGCCGGGTACTTATCATAATAGAAGACACGTTGCGCGCTAACCGTAATTAAATTGACCGGTGTTGGCGGATTTGGGGGTACTACCTTTGGTTTACACGAATAAAGTGTAAGGCAGGCTGCAAAAAGTATACTTAATACTACTCTATTCATAGAGTGCTTATTTTTATTCGTTAATAATTAATAGGCAATAACCCCCATTGCCTGTTCCACATCTACTTTACTTGAAAGTACCTGGAATAAGGCGTTGATGTATCCTATTTCTGATGTTATCAAATTCGATTGTGCTGTAATTACATTCAGGTATGGCACTATACCCTGTTTATACTGCATTTCTACAATATTGAAAACCTTTAGGGCCATGGCTGAATTATCCTGCTGCTCATGCATATTAAACAGGTTGCTGTTATAATTGGCAATAGACTGGGTATACTGCGAATATATCTCTGATTGCAAATTCTGTTCTCCATAGTCAAAAAGCTTCTCCTGCAATTTTGACCGGCGTACACTTACAATACGCGAAAAGCCTGTAAACAGCGGCAGGTTTAATGATAAGCCAACAATAGAGTTAGGATATGCGGTATTTAAAAGGCCATCCAGCCTGTTGTTTTCGTACTCATAATTATAATTGGCATAAGCGCCTAAACTGGGTAAAAAATTAAACTCGTAATAATTGGTAAGCTTATGCTGCAGGGCCCTGGCGGTTTCAAGTTGCTGGTATTCTATCCTCTTATCGTATTGCAATTGTTGTGTGGTATCCAGCACAATATCTTTCGTCATTTGGGCGGTATCATAACTCACATTAAAATCGGTGCGCGGGGGAAATCCCATTACCTGCTTTAATGCCGCATAATAAGGCACCACATTATTCTGCGCCTGCTTTAACTGCGCCACGGTATTATTAAATGTTATAGTAGCTTCTTCATAATCTGTCACGTCAACAATACCGCCAATATATTGATGGTATGCATCGTTTACACTTCTTGCAAGCATTACCGTATCTGCCTTTAAAACGTCAATCTCCTGTAGGTTAAGCAGCAGGTTATAAAAAGACTTACACACCGCTACCGTAATGTTTATTTTTGAACTGTCAACTACCTGTTCGGCGGCTTTGGTATATAAATGTGCGCTGAGGACTGAATATAAAAGGGCAGGGGTAAAAATAGCCTGTGTAGCATTTAACCCGGGAATAAAATTGGCAGTAATCTCACTTCTTTCGGCCACTAAAGCACCCCCGGTAGGGTTAGCAATAAGGCTCACCGGCGGTTGCGGGTAATACGCAAACCCCACAGTGCCACCCACCTGTGGCAACCAGCCGGATATATTAATATAATTGGTTGCTTTTGTAATAGATACGCCCAGCAGGGCCTGCCTGATGCCTGGCTGGTTCTTCAGGGCATAATCAATACATTGTGGCAGGGTAAAACTTTGAACGGTGTTAGTACTATTGGTGGCGGCGCTTTGGCCACGCATATCATTTGATATACACAGCAAAGCCATAATCAACAGTATGTATCTCTTAATGTTTGACAAAATGTAATATTCCATAGATTTTATTCGCATTCAGGTACTAAATACTTGACATTTGAACGCCAGCAGCCAAGTATGGGTATAGCCGCCTCATGGGTAAGACGCACCAAACATAAAGATTAAAAAATCCATTACAAGTTAAGCTCCGCCGATTAACATTTTTTTCACTTATAGTAACAATAGAACTAGCTGCCAGACACTAACGACTATCCGCATGTTTACCTNNAAAGAAGAAAAGGCTTTAGCCATATAAGACATTTAAGTAAACATGCGGATAGTCATTCCTGGCACTTAGGCACGTCTGGATGACCAGTCGGACAGGTTTAGCCTTTGGTATAGCTGAAGTGTCTGACACCTATGCAAAACGGCCTGCCACTAATTTATGGCAATGTCATTAAGTTAAGCCGNNCACGCAGCAAAAAGAACAGCTTTTCCCGGTGGTTGTATTTTGTATTTCTGGGTAGCGGTTCTCCCGTTTCGGGAGTTAGAGGGTTTGCGTGGATGCATTGCCTTAACTTAACGATATTGCCTTTAGGGGGACGGAAGGGGCGGGCTATTTAATCCCGTTTTGCTTAAAAATAGTATTTTCGCCCGGATAGTTTTGTCAAATATATAACGAAAAAGCTGTTTTGACCAATCCGGTAACATAACCCTTCAAAAATGAAACCCGAAAAAGGAAAAAAGAGAGAAAAAACTGTATCGGCACAGAAAAATGAAGCGTCTTCCGGCAGCCTTAATTTTATCTCAGGCCTGTTTTTTAATATTATAGGCGCCGCCGTTGCAGGTGTTTTCATATATGCACTGTTCAGCAACGTGCAGGGTTACGATTGGCTGTTGAATACCATGCTTAAAGGCAACTTTGAAACCATAGAGCAAAATCCACCTGACCCCACCGTTGCACAGCGTTACGAAATAAAATGGGGCGGAAGAATTGGCATGGGCGAAATATCTTACGTTAACCGCATTAAAGACCAAACTCCCGATTCGGCTATAATTATTATCCCTCCCAGAAAAATGCTGACCGATGTAGGTTTTAAAAGCATGCCCGAAATGCCCTGGCTCACTTACTTTCTCTACCCACGCAAAGTAGTGTACGAAGATGATAAAGATAGCAGCAAACTTTACGCAAAGGCAAATTATATCCTGGCGCTCAATGGCTGGGGTATGAATAAAGTAAACTACCAGATTCAAAAGCCTGAAGCCTTTATGGTTTTACCTCTGAAAAAATGATTGAATGAACTACCTGATTTTTACACTGATTTTTATAACCGGCTTGCTCATTGTGCTGCTTATAAGCGATAAATTCAGCCTGGGCGAAAAACTGGGATTAACGCCTTTGGTTGGCTTAGGCTACACCACCTTCCTGATGTTCTTTTTAGATGCTGCTGGCATGGGCATCCGTTTTTCGAATGTGGCAGCCGGCTTACTGGCAACTATTACTATTGCGGGCGCGTGCCTTGCATATTTGTATTCAAAAAAACTACGCAGCTTTCAGCTTTTCCCAAACGAAAAACCAAGTCTTGCCGGCATTAATCTTCCATGGCTTGTTTTCTTTGTATTCGGCGCATACATGGCTTATGGTATTACCGTAAAATGCCTGTACTGGCCACCGGCCGAGTTTGACAGCATAGAAGGTTACGATTTGCTTGCAAAAGCCATAGCACATGAAGGTACCATTGCCAACAGCATCCTCCTTAATCCGGCCATTGTTGCGGGTTGCGGCCCGCGGCTTCTATACCCGCCTTTGTTTGCCTCATGCAATGCTATCTGCTATATGTGCGGCATGGAAAGCCCCAAGTTAATTACGGCTATATTCTTCCTGTCGTGGCTGGTGTTGTTTTACTCTCTTATTAAAAGGTTTGTCCCTCATACCGCAGCAATTGTGGCCACGTTTATGATGATGATAGCCCCCGAGATGTTTGCCAACGCATCTTTTACGCTTACCAATTTACCTACAGCAATTTATGCCGCAACAGCAGTACTCAGCTTTTACATTTGGTACGAACGCAGAATTGAGGGCTTCTTTTATCTCAGCATTATCACCCTGCTTTTCGCTACCTGGACAAGGTCTGACGGGGTTGTTTTCTATCCCGCTATTATGCTGGTATTGCTATACGATGGATGGAAAACCAAAACTATAAAAAGGATACTTTCCTACGGCATCATCAGTATCATTCCGTTTGTGCTCTGGCATTTTTATCTTACCGCTCACATTGAAAGGCAGCAGAATTCATTCTTTATAACAAAACTTTTCTTTGATGCTGACAAGTTGGGACAGGTTTGGGGCGCAGCTAAAACAATGCTATTCAATACCCAATTATATGGTTTGGTGTTTCATTTTTTTGTTGGCATCATTATTTTAAACATCATCTATAAGATATTCCTGTTTCTATCTGCCGATGAGGCAAAGAGGAAGAACATATTTCAGGCCGACGACCGGTTCAGTTTCCTGGTTGTATTTTTTGGCGGATGGGCTTTATATACCCTGCTTTTTTACCAGATGAAAAATACCGATGGCTCTCTTTTTGCACCCGGGGGATGGATGCTTTCAGGCTATAAACGAGGTATGTTCTCGTTTGTTCCTTTGGCCATGTTTTACGTTGTTTCTAACCCCCTTGCTATGTGGCTTTACGCCAAATTAAGCAGTTGGACTTCTACCGGTAAATCCTAAAAAAGACCTCTTCGATAAATCTGATGTCCGCCTTTGTATTGGCTGTTCCCCTCTCTCTTTTTCAAAGAGAGGGGTGTCCGAAGGACGGGGTGAGTTGGCTGTTAGGCCATTTTCCGAAGAGGTCTGATGAAATTTTTTGCCTGATTCTGAACCAATGCGGAATGTTTACTTCTCCTTCTTTTTCTTCTCATTAACCCCGGCCATAAAATCATTCCACGATTTTTTCTTATAAATATCATCGCCGTAGAAAGTGGCAATATTTTTAAGTGCCCCTGCCGGAAGGTAAAAGGGAATGGCATCAACTATATTCATACTCTCATCAAGTATTACCAAAGTAGGCAAAGTAAAGTTATTGCGGCACAGCGTTATTGCCAGTTGATGAAACGGCGACTGAGGTGTGCGGGCATTAGTAAAGCTCTGGCCTTTAAACGTAATGGCATCAGTTATTTCGGGGTTAAAATCAACCAGGTCGTATTTGTCAGTAATATATTTCTCAACCGTAGTATCAATAAACGATGAGCGTTGCATTACCCGGCATGCATTGCACCATTCGGTATGTATCAGCACCAGGGTCTTCTTTTTCGAAGTCTCTTTGTTGTTAAATGCCTCAACCGGCGTTTTCCATTTCAGGTCTTTCAGTTTCCTCTCGGTAGAAGTATCTGCAAATGCAACATCGTATCCTGCCTTAAAGTCATCGTAGCCTGAATTGTGGAACGCGTTTTCCAGCGTAAAAACAAGTATGGGCTCAAACTTGGTATTATCCAGGTAACCCTGCGCCAGCATATTAAACCCGAACTCGTCCTTCTTTTTATCGTAGTTGTTCAAAAACATAGTGGTGGGGTACATCAGCTTGTTTTGCAGCAACTTTATAGCCAGCGCATTGGTTGCATTTTTACCGCTGCCAACAGGCCCATACTTTTCGCCCAGGTATTCAATAGTATCTTTGGTTTCGGCATTAAATTTTACGGGGTAAAAATTATTGTTGATGTATCCTGCCAGGTCCGCGTTGGCATAAGTGGTTTTCATCATTTGCTTGCACCAGCCACACCAGTCGGTGTAAAAGTCCATGATAATAGGGCGGGGTTGGGTTTTTACTTTCTCCATCGCCTCCTGCAGGGTCATCCATTTTACATAACTTCCCTCGGCATCAGCCACTAACGGGGCCTGTTGCTGGGCTTTAACCAAACAAGGGAAAAGTAAGCCTGTGCAAATAGCAGTATAAAGTAATGTTTTCCGTAGCATGCTTACAAATTTAAAAGACTTGGTGATTTGACCGCGAAAATGAATTGCTTATTTAACTTTCTGAAACAAAATACGCCTTCGCCTATGTCAGGCTTCAAAAACCCAAACCGGCCTACTTTACGCGCGTTAGCGGACTTTGATTATTCATTTCGGTATACCACAAAAAAACCTTCATAAATTCAAAGATGGTGTCCATGCCATTGAAATTTATTTTGGCCACCACATCCGATGCCCTGTGATAATCCTGGTGCGTACCGGTTGTAAAATGCAATAAAGGAACATGTAACGGCTGAAAATATTTCAGGTCCGAAAATTCAATATTCGAATCGTCAAACCTGAAATGCAGCTTATCGCTATCGTGTGCCTTAAAATAGTTCAATAAAGCCGAATCAGCCGAAAATGTACCCACCCTAAGTATTTTGCTTAATGTATCCAGACGCCCCACCATGTCAAAATTCATTACCAAAATGATATGCGTTGAATCAATTACACCCGACCGCATAAAGTATTCCGAACCATACAAACCCTCTTCATGTGCCGATGGAAAAAAGGCTATCACATTAAAAGGCAATTCTTTTTGGCGCGCCAGGTACCGGGTAAGTTCCATCACCATGGCAACACCACTGGCGTTATCATCAGCACCCGGATGCAAAACATTTTTATGCGAAAAATCCAGGGCCTTTGAAGAGCCCATGCCCAGGTGGTCGTAATGTGCCGATAAAATTATAGTTTGCTTTTTGTTCATCAATAGTACCAGGTGCTCTCCCATGAAGGGAATCAGATGCTAAAAGGATACCCGTCCTGAAAAATCAGGCTGTGCACTTGCCGCCAGACTAAAAAGAAACAAAAATAAAATACTTATTGCCACTGCCTTATTCGGGCCGGTCAAAAAATACATTATTTGCTGGTTGTAGTGCTTTTACCAATGGTGGTCTTTTTGCCGGTAGTCTTTTTAACCGTAGGTGCAATTTTTGTGGCATGAACCATGTTGCTGATTGCCGGCCTTTCGAACCTTACTTTCTGACCATCCCACCAAACAGGGCTACCTGTATGTTCCAAATCACTTTCATCAAACATTACGCCTTTCATGTTTGCATCAAAGTTTTTATCGGCAAGGTCATTAGGCAGTTCAGGCTTATTGGCAGCATCAATTCTGCTACCAACCGCTATCCATGTAAACTGAATGTTCGATTGCCCACTCTTGTTTTCTTTAACGGTAAAGCCGGTTTTATCCATGCTAACAATATAAAGGCCGTTGCTTTCGCCTATCGGTGTTACTGTTACGTTCGGTGCAGCGCCTAACATGGCAGCAAATGCAGCGTCAAATTTTACAGTAGCAGCACCGTTTTGTAAGGCTGCATTTCCATCGCCGTAAATTTTAATATCGGTAGAGGTTACACTAAAAGCAGCAACCCTCTTATCGCCCATATCAACCAATTCGGCCTGGTAACCTGAAGTGTAACTGTTACCCAGATTGTAAGATGCAAATAACTCGCCGCAACTTACCTGGCCCATTACTGCACCTCTTGTCCAACTTCCTATTACACCACCGGTTCCGCCTTCTCCAATTCCGTATACGCTGTTTGAAGGTAAGAATCCGCCACCGTTTCCAGAGGTGCCTGCCGTATAATAAATGCCATAAACATTCAGGTTTGAAGCAGTATAAGCCAAAGCCCCGAAAGTATTTAATACTGTAGTAGAACCCATCACCCCACCAGACCGTGTTCCAAATCCGCCAGAACCATCATTATTTACCCCCCAAACCCCATAATGGTACATCGCTTTTGCGCTGGACAACGTAGAAATTATGGTGTCCTCACCATAAATACCGGCATATGCATTTAAATAATTGGTTCCGGCAGTTGCACTGTTCAATTGGAATCCAACAGCCCCGGTTGAGCTACCGCTAAAAGCACCTCCGCTACCTGCCGGTAAATAATAACCAAATGCTAACTCGTTGCCAATACCGATGGCTGCGGTACCATTCGTATTACCATTATAACCATCAAAACAGAAGCCACTTGACTGGGCGGTAAAAGAAAAAATACCATCGCCTTTATTGGTACCGATAGCCGCATTGTTTGTTACATCCAAACCATCTGTGGCAGGGTTGTTACTAAGCAAAAATGCTGCTTGTCCGCCTGCTGTTGAAGAATTGATAGCAACAAAAGCAGCATTATTACCTCCGGTACAGTTTACTGCCAAAGGCACATTAGCCGCAGAGGTAAAGTATCCGGTAGGATTACTGATGGTTTCGCCGCTTACGAGTAATGTTGGATTAATATAACCCAGGTAAGCATCGCCAAATGAACTGCCATTGGCATGCAAAGCATACTGTCCGGTAGTAGTGCTGGTTGTAGTAACATTCAATCCGCTGATAGCCGCACCCAGCACTGTCAGTTTTTCAGTAGTAGTTGCAACTGTCGTTCCACCTACAGGCCCCATGGCCACGTTAGTGCCATTATCATAAATATTAGTAGCGGTGGTAACCCATGCTGGAATTGAAACATTGTAATAAGGCATCGTAAATACGCCGCCGGGCTGTAAAAATCCCGTTGGCCCCTGGGCGCCTGTGGTTCCCACATTACCCTGAATGCCCTGAACGCCCTGCACACCCTGTATCCCTTGAATTCCCTGAGCGCCGGTAGCACCAATTGCACCCGTAACTCCCTGTATACCCTGTGCTCCTGTAATACCCTGAACGCCCTGCACACCTTGAATTCCCTGTATGCCTTGCGCACCGGTAATTCCCTGTATCCCTTGTATTCCCTGAATACCCTGTGCACCTGTCAGGCCTTGAATTCCCTGTACTCCTTGTATTCCCTGCGGGCCTGTTGGGCCTGTTGCACCATCAAGGCCTGTTGCACCCTGCGCGCCTTGTGCACCACTTGCTGCATTAATACCCGATGGCCCCTGTATACCCTGTGGGCCGGTTGCACCAACATCGCCCTGAACACCCGTTGCGCCCAGTATACCTTGTGCCCCGGTAGGCCCGTCATTACCTTGTACACCCTGTAGCCCCGTAGGCCCATCGTTGCCCTGAATACCCTGAAGGCCTGTAGGCCCGTCATTGCCCTGTAGCCCGGTTGCGCCCTGGGGGCCCGTAACTCCCGGTACACCAGGTTGCCCGGTTGCACCAGCTACTCCCGGTGCGCCATTTGCCCCTGTAACGCCTATGGGGCCTTGCGTCCCCGTTGCTCCATTTATCCCAATGGTACCACTTGCACCAGGAACACCCGGAGCCCCTGTTACACCTGCAGGGCCTGTTGAACCCGGATTACCCTGTGAACCTGTTGGCCCCGATAACTGGCAAAGTGAAACCCATGCTGTATTGTAATAGAAATAACATCCTATGTTAACGTCATAAACCAACAATCCATTAGCTGGCGCTGCTATAGCTGTCCTTTGCGCAGTGGTTAATCTGGGAGCAAGGAACCCTTTGTCTGTTGATGTAAGATCAAGAATAGCACTGGCATCGGGAGTTGTGGTCCCAATACCAACATTCTGGTTCTGAGAAAACGCGTTTACCATTTGCAACAACAGCAACGCCGGGAGTAAAATCTTTTTCATGTATGTAATTGAGCCTGCAAATGTAAAATAATCATTGAAAAATGTGGATAAAATTTTATGGATTTATTAATGTGACAAAACCGTGACATTAGCCCTGAAAGCAACACAGGGAAATAGGGGCGCCTAACCGGATTTTTCACTTTTAACCCCTACATCCCGTGTTTTTTCTAAATTGCAATCATGGCCAAATTAAAGTCAGTTTATTATTGCCAGAACTGTGGTAACCAATCACCTAAGTGGATAGGCAAATGCCCCGTTTGCGGCGAGTGGAATACTTATGTAGAGGAGGTAGTTGACAAAACCGAGGAAAAATTAAAGGAGAAAAAAGGGTATTCCATCAAGCGGAACGAGGAGGCAAAGCCTGTTCCCATTAAAGAAGTACACGAGCTGGAAACCCGCCGGATAGATACGCACGATACCGAATTAAACAGGGTATTGGGCGGGGGCATTGTGCAGGGCTCGCTTATTTTAATTGGCGGCGAACCCGGCATAGGCAAATCCACCCTGATGCTGCAGGTGGCATTAAAACTAAAGGGCATAAAAATTTTATACGTTACCGGAGAAGAAAGCGACCGCCAGATAAAACTGCGTGCCGACCGGATTGGCATAAAAAATGAAAACTGCTATATATTAACCGAAACCAACACCCAGCAAATCTTTAAACAAACGGAGGAACTGGCCCCGGATATAATCATTATTGATTCCATACAAACCCTACACACAGTTTATGTTGAATCGCCGCCGGGCAGCGTATCGCAGGTACGCGAGTGCACGGCTGAGCTACAGCGTTACTCGAAGGAAACTTCTATTCCCATTTTTCTGATTGGGCACATTACCAAGGATGGCATGATTGCCGGGCCCAAAGTATTAGAACATATTGTTGACACTGTATTGCAGTTTGAAGGCGACCGCAATTACACGTACCGTATTTTGCGTACCATTAAAAACCGCTTCGGGTCAACCGCCGAGATAGGCATTTACGAAATGATTGGCGATGGCCTGCGCCCGGTAATAAACCCATCTGAAATTCTATTAACCCAGCGCGACGATGATTTAAGTGGCATTGCCATTGCCAGTATGATGGAAGGCATGCGACCTTTTCTAATTGAAACGCAGGCCCTGGTAACACCTGCCTTTTATGGAACTCCGCAACGCTCGTCCACAGGCTTTGATGCCCGGAGGTTGAATATGCTGTTAGCAGTTTTGGAGAAAAGGGCAGGCTTCAGATTTGGCACTAAAGATGCGTTTTTAAACATCGCTGGCGGGTTGCGGGTTGAAGACCCCGCTATTGATTTAGCAGTAATGGCAGCGCTGGCATCTTCTTACAACGATATTTTTGTGCCCGGCAAAATAGCCTTTGCCGCCGAAGTAGGTTTAAGTGGCGAAGTAAGGGCCGTTAGCAGAATAGACCAACGTGTTTCAGAAGCCGATAAACTGGGCTTTGAAAAAATATACATCTCAAAATTCAACCAGAAATTTGATGCCAAAAAATTCAATATCCAGGTGGTAACCATCAGCCGCGTGCAGCAACTAATGGAGGAACTATTTGGATAAAAAATAAAATAGATGTCATTGCAAGAATAATTCCCGGAAAAAATAATAGATGCATTATTCGTGGCAATCTTCCGCTGTGTCTTTATGGGCCGGGTATCTTTACGACATTGCGAAAAATTCTTGCTCCCTTATTTTCTTTGCATGCATTTCTTCGCATTTATCTTAGTGCCTTTGTGGCATAAATTGTATTTGGTTTTTCACTGTATTTCCTTAGTGAAACTTTGTGCCCTTAGTGCCTTAGTGGTAAATTTCTCTTTTCATTTAATTTTTTCAAAAATTTATTTCATGTTTGAACTCAGATGACACTGGACGAGGAAATATATAAGTCGTTACACGATGACCTGGATGTGTGCCGCGATTATATCAGGCAGATATCAAAAGGCATGATAAAAGGCAACGTATCCAAGTATCCCGTATTTATTGCTATCCGGGGCGAAGCTGATTTCGACCTGGGCCTGCCCCTGATAACCCGCAACGATTTTGATATTACCTGGAACTTCAGCGTATCGCACCTCGAGGAATTCGTCAATAAACATATTGTAGGTAAAGACAGGGTTGACGACTTTATTAAAGCCTATAAAAACCCCGAACAATTTATGTGCGTTTTTGTAGCAGAAGAAGGCGCCATGAGCTTTGTATTTATGCCCTACGACAGGCACCGCGAATTACTGAATTAAGTGCAACCAATAGCGCAATAGAGTAAAAAATCAGGGGGGGGGTGGGTAGCAGAAATTTTCCATTAACTCGCTCCAAATCAATATAATAAGCCAAAAATTAACAAAAAACTGCTACCCATCACTTAAGATTTAAATTATCAGATTAGTACACATGCCATAGCCTGTAGAGATGACATCTTTTTTCAAGATGTTATCTCTATCCTCGCAGGTAGGTCAAAACCAGAGAGTAAAAGGGATTTCAGAGAATTCAATAAAGTATGGTGAATATAAAGTCTCCCCTTCGGGGAGATTTAGAGGGGCCGGACTCTTAATTCAAAATAAACGGTGCCACCAGCCTAAACACTGGTATCTTAACCTCAAATTCCTTACCGCTAACTTTATTATCGAAAATATAAAGCCCTTCCATTTTGCCAAGGGCCGTGGCCAGGTTGCAGCCCGATACATAGCTATAGCTGTCTCCCGGGTATAAAACCGGCTGGCGGCCTACAACACCTTCGCCCTCTACAGTTTTTACATCGGCATTGGCATCGGTAATTAACCAAACCCTGCGCAGTAACTGAACGGCAAAACTATTGTGGTTATATAAAGTAATACGATACGAATGCATATGCTCATTCAGGATGGGTTTTGAGTAACCCGCCTGGTAATAGGTTTCAACCTTTACCTCAACGCCTGATGTTATAAGTGTTTGCATTTGCAATTTAAATTTACGACCCTTTATTCACAAAACCAAACACGATATAATTCTTCAAAAATATTTTGTTTCTGTATTCGTAACCAGTATTTCTCGGCTGTTTATTCTGTATTTTTCTCCGTGCGAAAAATGTATTCGGCTGTTTAATCTCCATGCACATGCTCCGTCTGCGGCGCCAAAAACGCCGTAACATGGTTTTTCACCCGCATATACGCCGTGTCAAAATCCCGGTTCATCACAATCTTATCAAACCTGGAGGCATAAGTCAACTCCTCCTCCGACCGTTTGATGCGGGCCTTCAAACTCTTATCATCTTCCGATGCCCGGTTCTTTAACCGGTTAATCAGCGATTCAACAGATGGCGGTTGAATGAATATGGTCAACGCATCCTGCCCAAATTGCTTCTTCAGCGTTTCAGCCCCTTTAACGTCAATATCAAACACAGCTACTTTGCGGTGCGCCCATATTTTTTCAATCTCCGTTTTTAAAGTACCATAAAACTTGCCGGGGTAAACCTCTTCAAACTCTACAAATTCGTTGTTGGCTATTTTGCGTTTAAAGTCCTCCGGGCTTATAAAATAATAGTCCTTGCCGTCCAATTCTCCCACACGTTTTTCGCGGGTGGTGCATGAAATAGAAAATGCAAGGTCATGCCGTTGCGCCAACAGCTTACGGACTAAAGATGATTTCCCTGCCCCTGACGGCGCTGTAATTACTACTATCTTTTTAGGTGGAATAAGCACCCTGGTTACATTGTGCGACATATTACAGTATATTATTCGTTTGTTCCTTAATCTTTTCCAGTTCGTCCTTCATGTTTACCACTATCTTTTGCATAATGGCATCGTTGGCTTTAGAGCCTACTGTATTTATTTCACGGCCTAACTCCTGGGCTATAAAATTAAGCTTGCGGCCTTTCAATTCCTCCTTATCATCAATAATGCTGATAAAATAAGTGCAGTGACTTTTTAAACGGGTCAGTTCCTCAGTTATATCCAGTTTCTCAATGTAATAAATAACCTCCTGCTCAAACCGGTTCATGTCTATCTTGTCCTTAGGTATAAAGGCCTCCAGGTTATTTCTTAACCGTTCGCGTATTTCCGTTACCCGCCGACCATCTTCCACTATTAACTGCGCTGATAATGCCTCAATATTTTTCACCCGCAAATGCATTTCCGTTTGCAACGATTTCCCTTCATTAATCCTGAAAGACTCTACTTCCTGTATCGCCCTGCCTAATATTTCTTCAATACCCTTCAACTCATCCTCACCCGGCACCTCATGCGATTCGCCTATTACATCAGGCATTTTAAGTATGGTAGGCAATAGGTTTTCGGTAGAGGCTCCTACTTCAATAGCAATCTGCTTAAACTCCTCAAAGTACGATTTGATAAGCTCCTTGTTCAGAAACAACTCGCTGCTGGCGGTATTATCTTCAAGGGTAATAAAAATGTCAATTTTACCGCGCTGCAAAACATTGGCGGTTTTGTTGCGCAAGGCATATTCATACTCCCGGTATTTACTCGGAAACTTAATACTCAGGTCAAGCCCCTTTTGGCTGTTCAGCGATTTGATCTCAACGTTCAGGGTCCGCCCGTCTATCTTTCCACTTGCTTTCCCGAAGCCGGTCATTGATTTTAACATAGTGCGAAGTTAACAGGGTCTGAATGATAGACAAGGGGAAAGTTTTTGATTTACCTCATCCCTTTGCCTGTCGGCATTTCCTTTGGTTCGGCTTCGCTCACCATGACAATTTCCAGAGCAAAAAAGGAGAAGGGAAAACTTTATAATTTAGATAGGGACATTCTGAAATTTTCCTAAAATAAATGCACAGCTTTTGTAGGTTATTAGGCCGTTAGTGGTTATTTAAGATCCTTCCTGCGTCAGGATGACAACTGGTACTGTGGTCGTCAAAACCACACGTTTGTCATCCCGAAGAATGAGGGATCTTAATGTGCAAGTATCGTCACCAGTAGCTACTTTGGCCTGATTGCTAAGCCTACTCCATCACCATATCATCACTATCCGGCTCAGGTTCCGGCGTTATATGGATTAACCTCCGGAGAGGTGGCCGCCAAAGGTGTGAAATAACACCTGAAAATCAACGTGTTATAAGTGTCAGGAAAGGGAAAACTCAATTTTATGCCGCCATGCGTTAAAACGCTTCGCTGCCCCTAAAACTTCCCACTTATTTTTATCTTTACCCCCCAATTAAAATTTTAAAAACGATATGGATATAGCAGAAATTGTAGCAGTTACAGGTGTTCCGGGATTATTTAAGGTATCAGCCCGCAGAAATGACGGCCTTATAGTTACCTCATTACTGGATGATAAAACACAGTTCCTTTCGGGCAGAACCCACCTTTTTTCAACTTTAGATAACATCACCATTTTCACAACCGATGAACCGGCGATATTGAAAGACGTGCTGGCCTCAATCAAAAAAATTGAAGGAAAACATCCTGTGCCTGATGTAAAAGACGATGCCAAATTAAAAGCATGGTTAGAAGCCGCACTGCCTAATTACGATAAGGAAAAAGTGCATGTAAGCGACATGAAAAAACTGGCCAAATGGTATAATATCCTGAACGGCAAAAACCTGATTGAAGAATTAACTGCCGATAAAAAAGCAGAAGAAGCTACTGAGGGCAACGAAGATGGCGGCGATAAAGAAAAGAAAGAAGTTAAGAAAGAAACTTCCGCCAAAAAAGAGCCTAAAGCCAAAGCGATAAAAAGCGACAAGTCGAGCAAGGGAAGCAGCAAACCGGCGCCGGTTAAAAAAATAACCACACCGCGTAAAGCATCATAAGAAAATGTCGGCTGCTATGAATGATACCGTTTTGATTCCCCAACGGAAGAAGAGAAATTTTTTGTCTGAAGAGTTTATTCCCTCCTCGTGGCAGGCAATTGAACCTTATTACAAGGAACTGCTGGGCCGCCAAATCCTTTCGGCAGAGGAGTTAAAAACCTGGCTGGGTAACTGGAGCGAGTTGGAATCTGTATTTGGAGAATACTCACGTTGGATTTACGTGCGCACCACCATTGACACTGGCGATGATAAAGCAAAGGCCGACCTTACCGACCTGTTTGTAAACATAGTTCCACAGCTTTCAGCGCAGGATAATTTGCTGAAAAAGAAATTTATTGACGGCCCGTTCACTGATCAACTCGACCCGCAGGTTTTTTCTACCACCATTCGCAGAATGAGGAAAGAGATTGAGCTTTTCCGAGAAATAAATATTCCACTGCAAAGTGAGTTGAGTTTAAAGCAAAGCAAGTTCAACGAAATTGCCGGTACACAAAGCATTCAATACAACGATGCCGAAATTACCATTGAGCAGGCCTCCGTTTACCTGGCCAACACTGACCGGTCGGTTCGTAACGAAGTTTACCACAAAATTGGTAACCGGCGAATGGAAGACCGCGAAAAACTGGACGAGCTTCTTTCTGAACTAATCAGGATAAGAAATCAAATAGCGGTTAATGCAGGTTATAAAAATTACATGGAGTACCGCTTTGCTGAGTTGGGAAGGTTTGATTACACGCCCGATGACTGCCTCAAATTTCATGAAGTAATACAGCAAACTGTTACTCCCCTGATTAATGCACTTTTTACTGAAAGAAAACAGAAGCTTGGCCTTGATGAACTGAAACCCTGGGACCTTGAAGTAGATACCAGCGGTAAACAACCGCTTAAACCGTTTAGCTCAACTACCGAGTTGGTTGAGAAAACCATTACCTGCTTTAATAAGCTTGACAAGTATTTTGGCGAGCGTATCAGCATTATGAATACCATGAAGTATCTGGACCTCGACTCGCGCATGCGCAAAAGCCCGGGAGGATATAACATGACGATGCCTGAAATAGGTGTGCCTTTTATTTTTATGAATTCCGCCAATAACGAGCACGACCTTATTACCATTGTGCACGAAGGCGGCCATGCCATTCAAACCTTTTTAACGCACGACCTGGAGCTGATGGCTTTTAAAGAAGCCCCGGCCGAAATTGCTGAGGTTGCCAGCATGGGCATGGAACTAATGAGCATGGAGCATTGGGATATTTTTTACAGCCAAAGCGACGATTTAAAAAGGGCGCGTAAAAACCACCTGCAATATATTTTAAGTATTCTTACGCGCACCTGCCTGGGCGATAGTTTCCAGTTCTGGTTGTATAGCAATCCAACACATACGGCTGAGGAGCGAAGAAAAAAATGGAGGGAATTGCAACGCAAATTCGGTTCGAATGTAGTAGACTGGAGCGACGACGAACCTTTGCACGAAATTAACTACCAAAGAATAATGCACTTTTACGAAGTGCCATTCTATTACATTGAGTATGCCTTTGCTCAACTGGGTGCTTTGGCAATATGGAGAAACTTTAAGAAGGACCCGGCCAAAGCAATTCAGGATTATACCAAAGCGCTTAGCCTTGGGTATACAAAACCAATCCCCGTTTTTTACGAAACTGCAGGAGCTAAATTCGATTTTTCAAAAACCTATATATCGGGTTTGGTATCGTTTTTGGAAGAGGAGTTGGGGAAATTGCAATAGTGCTACTGGGAAATGTCTCCACTAAAATCCGATTTCTTGTCTTTGTTCCATGTTTGCCTGCGGCACACCTGGAACAAAGGTGCCTTTTATATTTTAATAGCTAATTAAACGGCAAAATTTTATCTTCGAAAAACCATTGGGTTTTAAATACCTTCTATATGCAGATAAAAAGATACTCTATTGCCATTTTGTTTTTGGTTTGCCTGATGTGTTGCCGGTATACGGCACATGCGCAATGCACCAGCCGCTACCAGGACACAATCTTCAGCAAAATTGATTCAACGATGAATGTTGTGTTTACTACCACAGCGGGGGGGAGCGCCGGTAGTAACCTGTTACTGGATGTTTACCAGCCAGATGGCGATACAGCTTGCCTGAGGCACCTGATTATTTGGGAGCATGGCGGGGCTTTCGTGTCGGGCACCAAAAACGATCCTTCTGAAACGTTTTGGTCGCAAAGATTTGCACAGCGAGGCTATGTGTGCGCTTCTATCAACTACCGGCTCGCTCCCAGCATTATTGATTTATATGACAGCAGCCAGATATTTACCTATGCCTTTAAAGCATGTGCAGATATGAAAGCCGCCATCCGTTATTTTTATATGACAGCCGCTGCGCAAAATAATCCGTGGAGAATTGACACTAATGTAATATTCATAGCCGGTAGCTCAGCCGGGGCCATAGGCGCTGATTTTGTGGGCCTGCTGGATAGTTTGAATGAATTACCTCCGGCTTTTCAAACCATAGTAACCAACAATGGCGGCATTGAAGGCAATAGCGGCAATGCAGGTTACTCATCGAAAGTAGTTGGTGTGGCCAGCCTGGCCGGTTGCATATATTCGCTTGATTGGATTAAGCCCGGGGTTCCGCCTACGGTTTTTTGCCAGGGCACAGCCGATAGCATTTTACCCTACGATTGCGGCTACGTGCTTGAAGATACTATTGAAGATATTCTCCATACTTTTTGGCCCACGTTAAGAATGTGCGGCTCGGGTGAAATGGCGCCGCAATTCGATTCAGCACAAATAAGCACCTCTTTGCTGCCCTTTCCGGGCTCTAACCATGTGCCATGGGATACCAACCTGGTAATAGAGAATGAAGTGGATTCAGCCGTTGCTGCATTTTTCTATTCCGTAAATTGCGTGCAGGCTACAGGCTATTGTAATTATCCGGCAGGGCTTACTGATATTGACCTGGGCCCGCAGGTAAATGTATTTCCCAATCCGGCACATAACGTAATTCACATTAGCATAACTGATGCTAACGAATTGAAAGAAATCCGTCTTTACGATTGCACCGGGCGCCAGGTAATGCAACAATATACGGGCGGTAAGCAGGCTACCCTGGCTACCGATGGTTTGGCGCAAGGCGTTTATACCCTACGCCTGGATTTAAAGGGACCCGCTACACAACCGGTAGCACGGAAGGTGGTTATTGAATAGAACAAAACGATAATAAAGTTATTGTTACCGGAACGGCCTCATGCCCTATTGCAGCATGCATATCAAATTGTCGAAGTTAGCCCCCGTAAGGTGAGTAAAGGCGAAACGACAATTTAGTACGCATCCTTGTTAAAAGAGTGTCGGCTTACAAATTCCCCATAAAAAACAAAACAGCTCCTGCTACCGAAAGCAACAGGCTGAAATACCATAAAAAGGCCCTTTTGGTAAGCATAGCAATAGCCGAAATAGCAATAGCAATCTGAAACAAGGTAACCGATAATGCGATGGTAACATGCCTTTTAAGGTGCGCCGCCGATTCATCTTCCGCTTCTTTCGCTTCTTTCATTAAGTCAGCCTGCTCCTTTTTATATTTAGCCTGTTTTTCCTTTATTTCTGCAGGTGCCTCTGCATTGACAGTAGCATGTTGCAGGATAATAGCCTCAGCAATTTCAGATTTAATACCCTTGGCCTGGTAGTAGGCCCAGGTATCCGAAGCCTTAATTTGTGCAATAAGCGCCTCATTGCTGTGATGCCCGGCCGTTAAGCTGCCCAGCGCAGCAAAAACCGCCATTAACGCAGTTGAAACAGCCGCATACATAGTCCATCCCCCCCTACTCTCTTCTGCTTGCTCTTTAATACTCTCGTGTAAATGTTCTGTTGGTACTTCAATTTCTTCCATGGTCCGCAATTTTTATTTTTCAAATCTACTTTAATTTTGCCTTTCTGCTAAATCTATGCAACAAACAAATGGCAAAAAAATTTAAATCTTAAAAGTAAGTTGCATCTGGTTGCACCTGGGCGAAGGGATCATATACCTTATCTCCGCTTTATGATACTGAATTATCCTCTTTACAATACTTAAACCCAGTCCAAAACCCCGGTTAGGTATAGCATTGCTGCCGCGCACAAATGAACCGAAAAGTTTCTCCGTGTCGTTGCTGTCAGGCACATCCCCTTCGTTGGAAATAAACAGCTTAATATCCTGTTTCTCTTGTATTATCTTAATGTCTATCTCCTTGTTATCCGAATACAGGTAAGCATTTTTAAGCAGGTTACTGATAGCTATTTTCAACAGCGCTTCGTCGCCTTTAATTTCCAGCCTGTCCTCATATCCCGTTTCATTAATAATCTCAAAATGTATTTTACAATCGCTGTGGTATTTGCGCAAAAACTCCGCGCTGCTGAAAATAATTTCATCTATCCGTACATTCGAAAAGTTCCTTACCTGCGTTTCGTTCTCAAGCTTGGATAATATCAGCAGCGATGTAACAATATCCGAAAGCTGCTGGGTATCCTCTTTCATACTCGAAAGGGTCTTCTCAAACTTCTGCGGCAGGTCGGGGTTTTGCATCAGGTTTTCCAGCTGCGCTGATATTTTCGAAAGCGGCGTACGCAACTCGTGCGATGCATTACCCACAAAACTTTTCTGGTATTGAAACGATTTATCAATCCTCTCAATCATAGTATTAAAGGCAGCCGTTAACTCCGAAATCTCATCGCGCTTACCGGTGTTCTCCAAACGGGTACTCAGGTTGTTTTCTGATATATTCTGCACCTTATTTTTAAATACGTCAAGCGGCAATAAAGCCTGTTTGCTGAAATAAAAAGACAGCAGCCAAACCAAAATAAGCCCCGCTAAAAAGGCAACAATTACCAGCTCCTTTAAAAACACCAGGTTCCGGTTGCCAAATTTATCCTCCGCCGAAATAAGCACTATATAATTCTTATCCAGGTGCTTAATACTTTTGCCAACAATATCGTACTCGTTTTCGGTTTTATACAGGTAACCCTCGGCCTGTACCTTCTTCAGCATGGTGGTATCCCAGTTAATTACAGCATCATCAATACTGCTGTAAATAAGCCCCAGGCTGTCATTAAATATCAGCGTCTTTTCGTTGTAAAGGTTATTGATGGTTTCTTTATCTATCAGCTTTAAAAGCGTGTAATCAACGGCTTTTACTTCCACCAAAAGCTTAACTGTAGTTTGTGCCTTTTCTACCAACCGGTTTTGTATTTCAATTTTACGGTAATTGGAAAACATGGTAAACAGCACAAACAAAAGCGTTGCCAGTATAAGCGAGAATAATAAGCTGAACGTAAGCGAAAACCGCTGCTTTAAATTCATGAAACTAGTTTGCCTTCAAAAAATAACCAAACCCCGGGCGGGTGTGTATCAGCTTTTCATCATGCCCCTTATCAATTTTGTTGCGCAGAAAATTGATATACACCTCAATGGTGTTGGTCCCTGTATCAAAATTAATATCCCAAACCTGTTCAGAGATGGTTTGTTTTGAAACCGGCCTGCCCTTGGCCTTGGCCAGCAGTTCAAGCAGTTTAAATTCTTTGGGTGTCAGTTCTATTTTTCTGCCGGCCCGTTCAACCGTCATCTGCAGCGGGTTTACCTGCAGGTCTTCAATAATAATGGTTTCTTCTTTTTCACTTTGCGGCCTGCCCGAACGCCTTAGCAAAGCGTTTATCCGCGCCATCAATTCGTCAAAGTGAAAAGGTTTTACCATATAATCATCTGCACCCAGGTACAGGGCTTCTACCTTGTCAGTTACATCGCCAAAAGCAGTAAGCATCAGTATGGGCGTACTTTTGTCTTCATCACGTATGTGCCTGCATACCTGCAACCCATTCAGGGCGGGTACATTAATATCTAAAATATAAATGTCGTAGGTACCCAGCTTCCGCTGCCTCAGTAATAACTGGCCGTCATAGGCAACATCACATTCATATCCCTTCTGAGTAAAGTATTGGTTTATTTCATTGGCCAGCTTCGGGTCATCTTCCAATAAAAGTATCTTGTAATTCATGGCCGGAATTTAATCTCTGCAAAATTGGACTAAAGTTAGCAAGTATAAACCACACCTGTTTTTGGCCTTGGTTTCCCCTTCGGGGACGGAAGGGGCTGCCGCTCTACCTCAGCCTGTCCATGCTCTTTATAGTATTTTCATCTTTACGGATGTAAACCAGGGCAAGTATCTCAAAAAGGAAGGCTGCTGCAGCAAGCAAATTCCAGTAAGTAAATACCACATCACCCGGAAAAACCCAGGTTTGATATTTATAGTAAACATAGGCTACTGAGGCCCCGATAAATATAATCGCAAACCAGCAAATCAGCATTTGCAGCTCCCTGTTTTTGAAAAGAAAAATATTAATAGCCGTTAAAGCCATGGCGGTTCCCACCAGTATGGGATTAATAAAATATATCCAGCCATTAAACCGCTGGGTAATCTCCCAACCCGGAAAACCCTCATTAAAAGGACGCATTTCCGTTCTGATAAGGGGCATCCATAAAAATAAACCAAGGGCAACTACGGCCAGAAAAAGAAAAACAGTTTGAATTCTCTGAATCATAGCGAACAGATTTGAAAGTTTAAATTTGCACGCAAACCTAAATTATTTCAGCAAATGAATGCGTATATAGTTGATGCCCTTCGCACCCCGATAGGAAAATTTAACGGCACCCTCAGTTCAATCAGGCCTGATGACCTGGCCGCGCTGGTTATAAAAAAGATAGTTGAGCGCAATAATACCTGGTTAGATACCAAACTTATTGAGGAAGTAATATTGGGTGCCGCTAACCAAAGCGGCGAGGATAACCGCAACGTTGCCCGCATGGCAGCCTTACTGGCGGGCCTGCCGGTTGAAGTTGCAGGGGTAACCGTTAACCGCCTCTGTGCCTCGGGCCTCCAGGCCATTGCTGACGCTGCAAGGGCCCTTAATAACGGCGATGGCGATATTTACATAGCCGGCGGGGTTGAAAATATGACCCGCGCCCCCTATGTGCTTTCCAAAGCAACTACCACCTTTGAACGCACCCAGCAAATGTTTGACACCAGTATAGGGTGGCGTTTTACCAATAAGCTTTTCCCGAAAGACATTACGTATTCAATGGGCGAAACCGCCGAAAATGTGGCTAAAAAATGGAACATCAGCCGCCAGGCGCAGGACGAGTTTGCCCATTTATCGCAACTTAAATATCAGAAAGCACACGAGGCCTCAAAGTTTAATGACGAAATGATAGCTATTGAACTGGATAAAGGAAAAGGCGAGCGTGTTTTCTTTGAAAAAGACGAGCAACCCCGTTTATCATCGGTAGAAACACTGGCCCGGTTAAAACCTGCTTTTGTAAAAGACGGAACCGTAACTGCAGGTAATTCTTCAGGTATTAACGATGGTGCAGCAGCCACTTTAGTTGTAAGCGAGGCAATGGTAAAAAAATTCAACCTGAAACCCCTTGCCCGTGTAGTTTCAATTGCCGCCTCCGGCGTTGAGCCCGCTTATATGGGTATTGGCCCTGTATCAGCTACGCTAAAAGCCTTAAAACGCGCCGACCTGAATATTTCGGATATAGGCTTAGCAGAGCTGAACGAGGCCTTCGCATCGCAATCCATCGTATGTATACAGGAACTTGGAATAAATCCTGAAGTAGTGAATGTAAACGGAGGCGCCATTGCCATTGGCCATCCGCTGGGTTGTTCAGGAGCCAGAATTACCAGCACACTGGTACATGAAATGAAACGCAGAAGTAATGTAAAATATGGCCTTGCAACCATGTGCATTGGTGTTGGACAGGGGATGGCTATTATTTATGAAAGGTGCTGATACAAAAACATTCACCCAAAAGAGCTTCCCTGCAGAGTCTCCCTTTGCGGCTCTGCGCAATGGGGACTCTGCGGCGTTTAACAACAACCCTAAATTCAAACATCTTGGTTCTCGCTTCTAAAAATCTCTTTATTAAATGAGATACTTCCTTCATCTTTCTTATAAAGGCACCAACTATTGTGGCTGGCAAATGCAAAAAAATTCGCCATCGGTACAGCAGGTTATTAACGAAGCCCTTGAAAAACTGCTCGGCCACCACATCGCTTCTATGGGTTGCGGCAGAACGGATACCGGTGTGCATGCT
This sequence comes from Bacteroidota bacterium, assembly GCA_003165895.1. Taxonomy (GTDB): domain Bacteria; phylum Bacteroidota; class Bacteroidia; order Chitinophagales; family LD1; genus Bog-950. Next base: position 26,700 of record PMXD01000085.1, read on the forward strand.
AAAGATTTTTACATGCATTTTAATACAGAAAACGAGCTGGCCGATAAAGCCAATTTCCTTTTCCGCCTCAATTGCGTTTTGCCTGATGACATCACTATTTTCGAGATGATTGAAATGCCTGAAAAAGCCCACACCCGCTTTGATGCCACCGAAAGAACCTACGAATACTATGTTTACTTTGATAAATCTTCTTTTATAAAACCCTACAGCTTTTACCAGGGCTTTTACCATATTGATTGGGAAAAAGTAATTGAAGCCGCAGCCTTTGTAAAAACCATTGAAGACTTCACCTCCCTTTGCCTGCCCAGTATAGACTTTAAAACGAATCTTTGCTATATCAAAGAATCAAAATGGGAGATTCTCCCCTCCCAGCACTTAATTTTAAAGCCCTTCGATGAGCCGGGCCCTTCAAAACCCCTTATCATGCCTTACAATCCCGAAAAAGGAGAAGTGCTGCGGTTTACCATCACCAGTAACCGGTTTTTACGGGGCATGGTCCGCAAAATTGTAGGCACTATTTTAATGATTGGCAAAGGCAAAATTGAACTGGAAGAATTTAAACAAATAGTAACCGAAAAAAAGGATTTCCGAATCCATTACCTGGCGCCACCCAATGGGTTGTTTCTTTCTAAGGTTAAATACCCATATTTTGAGTAACTACGTGGTAACATCTCAATTGGTTTTTGTCATTATGCCCTATATTGACTATATTCGTATTAAAATGCCGTTATGGTGATTCCTGAGATAACATTATACCAAATAGCTAAAGAAAAGTTTGGCGGGAAAAGTGCTGGTGAATTTGTTTCTGCAGTCAAAGACACTGTTGACGCAAAGTTCAAAGAAAAAGAATCCATTTTCCTTACTAAAGAAGATAAAACAGATATTATTAAATGGATGTTTATTTTTTGGGTCGGTCAACTCGCCGCGATGCTTGCCATAGCTAAGCTTATCCACTAAACTATAATAGCGTTTAGTATAGTAGCTTTCCCCAACCGCAAATTTGAAAAGGCCAAATAAACTAAAACCCATTTCTGCTTGTTATAGGACAATCACTAATCCATAACTTTTCTACTTTAGAACCTGCATGTCTGACAGCGCCAAAAAACCATTTCTTGATTTTTCATTGCTTAAAAGGATCATTGGCCTGGCTAACCCTTACCGGCTTAGCTTCTTTTTATCCGTTTTTTTATCCATCGTTTTGGCTGCCCTGGGTATTGTAAGGCCCTTTATGATAATCTACGGAACCAATCGTTATATCACCAGCCAAAAATTTGATTTTGAAGGTTTAAAAACAATCACTTTTTTAATGGTGCTGTCGCTGCTTATTGAATCACCGTTGCGGTACCTGTTTAATTACGTAACAGCATGGCTGGGGCAAAGCATTGTAAAGGATATGCGGCTAAAAGTATATGGCCGGGTTATACACTCGCGCCTCAAGTATTTCGATAACACCCCCATCGGCATTTCCATTTCACGCACCATCACCGATATTGAAGCTATCAACGACACCTTCAGCGAAGGATTAATAAGCATTTTTGCCGATATTTTGAGCATAGTTGCGGTGTTAACCGTAATGTTGTATTTAAGCTGGAAAGTAACTTTGGCAAGTATTGCGGTATTGCCCCTTTTGCTTTGGTTTACCCGGTGGTTTCAGGAGGGCGTAAAAAAATCTTTCCAGGAAGAACGGACACAGATAGGCACACTCAATGCCTTTTTGCAGGAGCATATAACCGGCATGCGCATTATCCAGATTTTTAATGTGGAACAGAAAGAGCAAAAGAAATTTCGTGCCATTAACCAGGCCCTGCGCGACGCTACCATCAGGGGCATCTGGTATTACTCACTGTTCTTCCCGGCTGTGGAAGTATGTTCAGCCATTGCCATCGGCTGCATGGTTTGGATGGCCTCCAGCCAGATATTGCACGATGCTATCATCCATCCGGGGGTTAACGCTGCCGAAGGTGTTGGCCTCATTTCCGGTTTCCTGTTATATATATCCATGCTCTTCCGCCCGCTAAGGTTTATTGCCGATAAGGTAAATGTTATACAGCGCGGTATTGTTGCCGCCGAACGCGTATTTAAACTGATTGACAAAGACGAAACCATTCCTAACACCGGTACCTTCGCGCCTGAACATATGGCCGGTAAAATTTCTTTCCAAAATGTCTGGTTTGCCTACAACGATGCAGACCAGGTATTAAAAGATATTTCTTTCGAAGTTAAAGCAGGTGAAACACTTGCCATTGTGGGTGCAACCGGCTCTGGTAAGTCTTCTACCATTAGTATCCTTGGGCGGTTCTATGATATTCAAAAAGGCGCTATTAAAATAGATGATGTAGATATTCGTGAGTATGAACTTTCAGCCCTGCGTTCAAAAATGAGCGTGGTGTTGCAGGACGTATTCCTTTTTGCCGGCAGCGTGCTTGAAAACATTACCCTGCGCGATGAAAACATTACCAGCGAGCAGGTAATACACGCCGCCAAACTGGTGGGCGCCCATAATTTTATTTCAAGGTTACCCGGTGGATATGATTATATGGTAATGGAGCGCGGCGCCACTCTTTCCATGGGCCAGCGGCAGCTTATTTCCTTTGTTCGGGCCCTGGTGTTTAACCCCAGCATTCTTATCCTGGACGAGGCTACCTCTTCTATTGATACCGAAAGTGAGCAACTGATACAACAGGCTATTGAGAATCTCGTAAAAGGACGTACCTCCATCGTTGTAGCGCACCGCCTATCTACCATTCGGCATGCCCATAAGATTTTAGTATTGGATAAAGGCGAACTGAAAGAATTCGGCACACACGATCAACTCCTGCTTAAAAACGGCCACTACAAACGATTGTATGATATGCAGTTTATGAAGCAAAAGGAAGTTGCCTGATATGCCAGAGATGACATCTTTTTTCAAGATGTTATCTCTACACCCGGAACAGAAAAAATGTTATCTTATTACGGCTGGTAACACAGCTTTTTTATTTTTGAAGATGAAACTGTTTTTAAAATTACTTGCTATTGTACTATCCGTTGCCTGTGGTGCCGTTTTTTTACTATCAGCCTATACCAAGCTTTTTCCTATCGAGCCTTTTGAATATACCTTTGTAGAACTGGGTATTACCGGTTGGAAAGGCTCTGTATTTATTGCCCGTCTTTTTATCGGTTTCGAATTTGCCTGCGGCGGCCTGCTTATTCTTAATTTCTGGTTAAAGCGTTTTACTATTCCGCTGGTTTCATTTACCCTGCTGGCGTTTATTGCTTACCTGTTAGTTCAAATAGCGCATTACGGCAACAACGGTAACTGTGGCTGTTTTGGAACCGCTTTTGTTTTTACGCCTTTACAAGGTATCCTCAAAAACCTGGTGCTGCTTGCTGCCGCTGTATTCATTTACTTCTTTCATCCCAACTTCTCGTTTAAGTTTATGAGGCCGGTAACAATTGTGCTCGCAATTGTTGCATTTGCGCTTCCGTTTATTTTAAACCCGGTGGATTTTGATACAGCCGCAAACAATTACAGCGGCAAGCTGAATTATAAACTCGACCTGGATGCCGTCTATAATAACCCTGAGGTGCCTGTCCCTAAAGTAGAATTAAGGAAGGGGAAATGGATAGTGGCTTTTATGAGCCTTACCTGTCCGCATTGCCGTATTGCAGCCAAAAAACTGCACGTAATGAAGCTGAAAAACCCCAACCTTCCCATCTATTTATTTTTGAACGGCCCCGATAAATACATTAAACCCTTTTTTGACGACACCCGCGCTACCGACCTTAACTGGAGCCTGTTAAATGGCCATGGTTTATTCTTTAAAATTTCAGGCCCGGCAGTGCCACAAATAGATTGGGTTAATAACGATACCGTTGAAAACAAAAGCAACTATTTTGTTCTCCAGCAAAAAGACGTTGAAGATTGGTTGAAAAAATAACACCCGTTAGTTTGAGTCCTCCAGGCCTTTTGATTTGGCTCTTCCCCTCTCTTTTTTTCAAAGAGAGGGGTGTCCGTGGGACGGGGTGAGTTGGCTGTTAAGCGTGGCTCCTTTCAAACTCCCGCATAGCCTCTATCAGGATATCCACGCCACTTTCAGGCATGGCGTTATATATAGATGCGCGAAAGCCTCCCACAGTTCTATAACCCTTAATGCCCACAATACCATAGTTAGCTGCAAAAGCAATAAACTTTTCTTCCAGTAAATTGGTGCTTGCTCCTCCTTCAACCGGTAACGTGGTAGACGGGATATTAAAACAAACATTCATTTGCGAGCGGTCCTCATTTGCCACCGTTCCTTTAAACAATGAGCTTGAATCAATGGCAGCATATAATTTGTTGGCCTTTCTGGTGTTCCGTTCCTCAATGGCTTGAAGCCCTTGCTTTTTTATCCATTGTAAAGTCAGGTACGACACGTATACAGCAAAGCACGATGGCGTATTGCTCATGCTCTGTGCATTGATATGCGTTCTGTAATCAAGCATTTTCGGCAGTTTCCTGTCTACACTGCCCAGTATATTTTTGTTAACCACTACCAGTGTAGTACCCGCAGCGCCCATATTTTTTTGCGCACCTGCATAAATCAGGTCAAACCGGTTATAATCAACTTTCCTGGAAAAAATATCCGACGACATATCAACCACCGTAGCGCATTTAGGCTGCGGCCACCAGTGAAACTGGGTGCCATACACCGTATTGTTTGAAGTAATATGCAGGTACTTTGAAAAATCAGATACCTGGTACTGCGTGGGTATATGGCGGTATTTATCAGCTTTTGAACTGCAGGCCACGTGTACGTGCCCAAAGTTTTTGGCCTCTTCCATCGCTCCGTGTGCCCACTGGCCGGTATCAAAATATTCAGCTGTTTCGTTCGTGTTCAACAAATTCATAGGCACCATAAAAAATTGCGATGAGCCCCCGCCCTGCAAAAACAAAACCTCCCGGTCGTCTTTCAACTGCATAAGTTCTTTAACCAACGAACGGGCATCTTCCATCACTTTTACAAACTCCTTACTTCTGTGCGATATTTCCAGGATACTTAAACCCGTCCCCGCAAAATCAGTAATGCCCTCTTTGGCCTGCTCCATCACCTCCTGCGGCAAAATTGCCGGGCCGCTGTAAAAATTTATCTTTTTCATGGCAGCAAACTTAAATCTTTATTGGAACAAGGTTTTGGTATCCAATCCATAAAATATTTAACAAACCAAATGGAGTGCATTTTTCCGCTCTTCCACTCTCCGAAGGAGAGGGTACCAAAGCGCACCCTTAATTACATTAAGATGTCAATCTTCGGGACGAGGCCTCAAAGTCCTTCTCCGGAGAAGGGTTTAGAATGGGGGTTTTTCATTTTTTTAGCAAACGTAATTCAATAATTATCTCAACTTTGAAATAACAAATCCCCGGTGAAGAACATGTATAAGCTACTACCAGTAGTTTTTTTATTGAGTGTGGCTTTATTGCCCGAAAAGGCAGTTACTGTTGTTAGCCTGAGGGACTACCAGAATAAGGCTATTAAAAGTAACGATACCTTATATGTTGTAAACTTTTGGGCTACCTGGTGTAAGCCATGTGTGCAGGAGTTGCCTTTTTTTGAAGCTGCCAACGCGAAGCTGAAGGGGCAAAAGGTGAAGTTTATTTATGTTAGTATGAACAGTGCTAAAGAAGTTGAGCAGGTAAAGAGTTTTGTTAATCAGAATAAGATAGCGGCAGATGTGCTTTTGTTGAATGCCGGTAATCCGAATATATGGATAGACCAGATAGACAGCAGCTGGAGCGGGGCCATACCGGCAACAATTATGTATAAGCACGGTAAAACCGCGCTTTTTTACGAAGGAGAATTCACCCGGAATAAACTTGATTCAGTTATTCAAAAACAAATTCTTTAACCTTAAAAACAAAACCGTATGAAAACGAAATTAGTAGCCATTGTTGCCGGCCTTTTAATGCTGGCATCTTTTAAACCCGAAGGGGGACTGAAGGTGGGCGATAAAGCCGCCGATTTTAAACTGAAGAACATTGACGGCAAAGAAGTATCGCTGTCGGGTAACTTTAAAAGCGATAAGGGTGTAATTGTAGTGTTTACCTGCAACCACTGCCCCTTTGCCAAAAAGTATGAGGACCGCGTTATTGCCTTGGACAAGAAATACAAAGGCCTGGGTTACCCGGTAGTGGCCATTAACCCGAACGACCCCGTTAAATCGCCTGAAGACAGCTACGACAATATGAAAAAGCGCAGTAAAGAGAAGGGATTTACTTTTCCATACCTGTTTGATGAAACACAGGCAACAGCCCTGGCTTATGGTGCTACCAACACCCCACATATTTACATTCTGCAAAAAGCAGGGTCTGATTTTGTAGTTAAGTACATTGGCGCTATTGACGATAACAGCGATGATGCAAAAGCTGTAAAAGAAAAATATGCTGAAGAAGCTTTAGATGCTTTATTGGCTGGCAAACCGGTAGCTACTACTAAAACAAAAGCTATTGGATGTACTATTAAGTGGAAGGCGTAAGTTTTATAAAATAAAAACGCCCCGCTGCAAAAAAACAGCGGGGCGTTTTTATTTTTATTGACGACATTAAGCTTAACGCGGCCTTCTTTTTTTTGCAAACTCTTCGTCAGCTGTTTAGCTTATGCTTTTATTCTTATTGCATTTTTAAAGCAGATAAACTTTGCAATTTTCAATTTTACTTTTATCTTTCAGTATGGAAGAAAAAATTAAATGCCCCAAATGCGGTAGCGAGCAAATTACCGCCGATAAGAAAGGTTTTAGTGGGGGCAAGGCCCTGGCTGGTGCGGTGCTAACAGGAGGTGTAGGTTTACTTGCAGGCACTATTGGAAGCAATAAAATATTGCTTACCTGTTTAAGTTGTGGTCATCAATTTAAACCGGGAGAAGACCAGGACGCAATTAAATTGAAAAAACAACAGGAAAAGGAGGCACAGGCAAAGGCAATGAAAAGCCCGGCGTTTTGGGTGTTTTTTATAGTTATTATGGCCCTTTTCTTTTGGCTTTTCAAGGGTTGTTTTTAACCTTCAGATTAAAAAACAAATGGCACTAACCGCTTTACCCGCTTTACGTATTCAGGATATTTGGCAGGAAACTGGCTATACATTATTTCCTCTTCCATCCGTGTTTTAAAATAGTGATTTACAAAAACCATAGATAGTCCCACTAATCCCTTCAATTGTCCGATAGTGATGGCAACGCCTAATAAGCCGATTTCGAAACCGGTGTAAATAGGGTGGCGCACAATTTTATATGGACCGGACTGAACCAGTTCGTGTTCTTTTTTAAGGGTTACTTCAGCGCTCCAGTTAGTACCTAAAGTTCTGCGGGCCCAAATGGCAAAGGCAACGCCTGATATGCAAACAACTGCACCGGTAATACCCGTAATATCGTTTGCCGGAATAAGCTGAAATCCTAAAATGCCTATGGCAAAAATACGTGCGTAAACTATTACAAATCCAGATATCATAATAAGCATATAAAGGTACCTGGAGATACGGCTTTGCGTTTGTACCGCGGCCTTTACCCTGGGCGCATTAATAAACCAGTAGGTTAAAAGTACAGCCCAGCAAAAAATGGTTATACCGGTGTAGATGCTCATTGCAATAGTTTTTATTGCAACAAAAATATGTAAAAACTATAACGCCGTAAACGAAATACCTAAAGCAAACGCATTAGCCTTAGGCCCCTTACCGGGCTGGAAAACGTTTATTACATCGTAACTGGCGGTTACATTAAAGAAACTATAACCGAAGCGGGCCATAGGGGCCAGGCGGAATAAGTTATAGTCAGGGTCGCGCCTTACAATGTAAACATTGGTATCGTCAGCTTGTTTTATTTTAAACTTAGTGTGTTCATCAACCCGTACGCCGCCAACAATGCCTATGACCCCTTTAAAACAGTTGCCAAACTTATCTATATTAGACCGGATGCGGATTTCGAGGGGGATATTTACATACTGCAATACAACCTTGTTAATTTTGGCAGTGGTATCTGTGCCGTACACGCGGATGGGATTAAAAACAGTGCCTCCTGTATCCGTCCGTGATTGGGTGCTGCGCGAATAGATATTTGAGCAGCTGTAACTGATACCCGGTGCAATACTTACACGGCTTCCTTTAATTCTGAAATCCCAGTTGAAAGCCAGCTGAATGCCACGCGAAAACCATTTGGTTCTCATGCCGGCACCTTCAACACCATTTCCAAAACCCGCCCCGTTAGGATTGTAGTTCCAGTTGGTTCCCAGCAAATCAAGGGTGATGTGGTCTCTTGAATACTTGGCGTACATCTTGTCCATCTTTTTCCTTTGTTCAAGCTCAGCTTCGGTGGGGCCTTTCTTTTTAGGTGCGGGGGCAACTTTAGTGGTGTCCTGCTTGACAGCTGAATCCTGTGCGAAAGCCGAAAAAGCGGAAAGAATTACGGTAATGACGAGCAAAAATTTCTTCATGATGATTTTATAAGGCATTTAAACGAGCGGCAAATGTAATTATTTTGTTCATGTAGCATTTAGGTTCTGCCAATGGCCCAAAGTTTAAGGTTTTAGGCCCGTTTTCAATAAACCGGGCAGTTTAATTTTTAAGTGGCTGGTTAAGGTGGTATTTCCCCTCTATGGGCATGCGCCTGCCCATGCCAAATGCTTTTGGCGAAACCCTTAAAATAGGGGGCGCCTGAAAGCGCTTCCACTCATTCGAATTCACCATTTTTAGCACTCTTTCAACCAAAAGCTTGTCAAAGCCCATGGTAATCAGCTCTTCCGGGCCCTGTAATTTTTCAATGTATTGGTAAAGTATTTTATCCAGCAAGCTGTATTCGGGCAGCGAATCGCTGTCTTTTTGATCGGGGCGAAGCTCAGCCGAGGGGGCTTTGGTGATGATATTTTCAGGAATTACTTCGCCGTTACGGTTGATATACCGTGCAAGTTCAAAAACCTCTGTTTTATAAACATCGCCAATTACGGCCAGGCCACCGCACATATCGCCATAGAGGGTTCCGTAACCTACTGCTGCTTCACTTTTATTGGTGGTGTTCAGCAAAATATAGCCGAATTTATTGCTAAAGGCCATTAACAGCACACCCCTTACGCGTGCCTGCAAATTCTCTTCGGCCACATTAAAAGGTAAATCCTTAAAAAATGGCTTCAGGGTTTCAAGAAAGGCCTGGAAGTTATTTTCAATGGGGACCACTTCATATTGGGTGCCGAGATTATGTGCCAGCTTTTTAGCATCGGCCAGCGAATGTTCGGTTGAGAAACCCGATGGCAGCAGCAGCGACATTACATTTTCTTTACCTAATGCCCCGGCAGCCAGGCACAAAACAAGGGCTGAATCAATTCCCCCGCTTAAACCGAGAATGGCCTTTTTAAACCCTAGTTTTGAAAAATAATCTTTGATTCCTAAAACAAGCGCATCGTGAATTTTCTGGATTTTTGAGTTTTCAGGCTGCAGGGTTTCGGGGTCTGCTTTGGCTGATAATGGAAACTCTATAATTTCGAGGGCCTCGGTAAAAAATGGCAATTGCGTAGTTACCTCGCCTTCCTGATTCATAACAATGCTTCCGCCATCAAAAATAAGTTCCGTTTGTGCGCCTACCTGGTTTACATATATCATGGGCGCCCGGTAGCGTTTTACATTGGCGCTTATAACCTTTATGCGCTCCTGGTGCTGGCCGTAATTAAATGGAGATGCTGAAAGGTTAATCATTATATCAGGGGTATACTTTACCACCTCATCCATAGGGCACACGGTATACAAGGGATTATCATTACCCACATTCCAGATATCTTCACAAATGGTTACGGCCAGTTTTTTCCCTTTAAACAACACCGGTTCAAATTTCCGGTTAGGTTCAAAATAGCGGTATTCATCAAATATATCGTAGGTGGGTAAAAGGGTTTTATCAATTACCTGTTTTACCTCGCCCTGGTAGATAAAATAGGCAGCGTTATAAAGAGGTTTGCCCTGTTCAGATTTGTTCTTACGCGGGCAACCCACCAGTACCGCTATTTGCTTTGTGTGCCCGGCTATAGCCGTAATGGCAAGCTGGCATTGTTGTATATAATCATCAAACTCCAGGAAATCGCGTGAGGGGTATCCGCAAACGCATAATTCGCTGAATACTACCAGTTCGGCGCCGCGGCTTTCCGCCTCTTTTATGGCCTGAATGATTTTGGCGGTGTTGCTTGAAAAATTTCCAACGTGGTAATTGAGCTGGGCAAGGGCAATCTTCATTTGTTTATATATCCGGCAGGGCCGTTTATTTTTGTTCAATTATGAAGGCAGAAAATATTTTCTGCCCGTGTTGCGTTTCAATTTTTGCATCTTAGCACCTAAACATGGCAGTATAGCATGAAAATATTGAAACTGATACCAACAGCACTCATCCTTTTATTGCTGGCAGGCTGTAACGGTTGTAATAAGGGCAAAAGTAGAGAAAAACCCGATGTATCGGGCATACGCCTGGATGTGAAGCTGATGCGCTTTGATAATGACCTGTTTGATTTTCGTACGAAGGATTACGACCAGCAGGTAGTATTTATGCGTGGCAAGTATGGCCCTTTCTATGATTTTTATATAGACCACTTTGTTATTGGCCCGCATCCTGCAGGCGATACCACACACGTGGAGCACGATGCTTTAACAAAATTTCTGGCTGATTCTTACATTGACCGAATACAGGATTCAATTAATTATCACTTTAAAGACACCCGGGATATTGAACGCGACCTGACACAGGCATTTAAATATTTTAAATATTATTTTCCGAAGGCAGACGTACCTAAGGTAGCCGGTGTCAATTCAGGGTTTGCATTAGGGGCATTTACCTACGGCAAGGATATGCTGGGTATTGGTTTAGACCTTTATATGGGGCCCGATAATATTGATTACGACAGTGCGGGCATTTACAAATACCTGCAACATAAAATGCGCAGGGAATATATTGCCCGAAACTCAATGGAGGCTATATATGACCTTTATTTCGGGGGCAATGAGATGCAGCGCGGCGAAACGCTGATTGAGGGTATGGTTGAAAAAGGGAAGAAAATGTATTTCCTCTCATACGTTTTGCCTGATGCGCCCGATAGTATGATTGTGGGCTTTACCGCCCTGCAAACCCGGTGGTGCGAAGCCAATGAGTACGAGATATGGAAGTTTTTGAACGATAAAGACATGTTGTACAAGAACAATTATATGGATCAGAAGCGCTACCTGGATGAAGGCCCAACCACAGCAGGAATGCCGGCTGAGGCACCCGGCAACATAGGTAGCTGGATAGGCTTGCAGATAGTGAATAAATTTATGAAGGAAACCGGCCATAAGATACCGATACAGGACATGGTTTTAAAGTATGACGCTAAGACCATATTAAACAAAGCTAAATACCGGCCATCGAAATCTGTTTTTTGATTCCCGGGGTGCAAACCGAATTGTCGTGCGAGTAAAAGTCTCTTTGATTGCACTGGACTCAACAATAACGACAGAGCTTGCATTTGTNNGGGAATCCGACAATTTGGTTTGCGCCCGATTCCGGCTTTTTAGCGATAATGGAGAAGGATTTTTATTTTTGAGGCCTTAATTAAGTAAACACAACCCGAATTGGAGCGCAAACATTCCGAAGAGTGGCAGAGCAGAGCGTCCCGGACGATTAACTCTACCGCCTGTTTTTCACTGGCATATGTTTTATTGACTTACCTGCTGTGGCTGATTACAGGGGTAACGGGCATGCTGTATAAATTCGATTCGTTTGTTTACTACTACGGCATAAAATTTATTTTAAACGACCACGCCTGGGACAAGGTGAAGGTGGCCATGGTCTATACTTCGGGGCCGGCCTTTATATTGATGCTGGCGTTCCTGGCCTTGTTATTGTTTAGCAGAATGAAACAGATAAGGACCATGCTAAATGTTTTTTTTCTTTGGATATTTATTATTGGTATCAGCATATTCCTGTCGCAGTTTATTATTGCGGCATTCGGCCTTTATAACTACAACTCGATATATTACCAGGGCCTGGCTGTTAGTTTTGCGTGGCTGAGAACACCTGTATCTGTAATTTATGCGCTAAATGTGATTGTGGTTTTGCTTATAGTTTACCTGGGTGTTAACTGTGCACGGCCTTTCCTGGTATTTTCATTTTCATTTTCGAAAGTGAATAACCTTGAGCGGCGGAGAAAATACTTTTTTGAAATAGCCCTGGTGCCTTATATCATGGGTTCACTGGTAACCATAATTGCTATTTTCCCGAAGGAGATTGCGGCAAAAAATGTTTTGATATTGCTGGCTAGTACCCACCTGATATATATAGTGGTAGTAGGGGCCATACTGGGTATAGGCTGGCTTTCGTTGTCATATATTGAAATGTCGAAGCCGGACCTGGTAAGATATAAATCGTTACAGGTTCCCAGTGTTGGGGCTCTGCTTTTTATGATCATCTCCTGGGCAACAATTTATATAACTTTCAGAGGGGTATACCTCTCAAACTGATTTGGCATAAAGGTAAATTGCAACAACTGGCCTTTCTCTGTCGGGTCCTCGCTGAGTTTATCCCAGGGTAGGCTTTCTACATATATCTTTCACACAAAATAGCCAAGGAGGCTGTTTGCATTTAACTCCCCTCCTGATTCAGGAGGGGCTGCCCTGGGGGTGGTTAGGCTGTTTGCATTAGCCTCCCCTTCGGGGACGGNNTCATTATCACGTAACTGTAACCAAATTTTGTGTCAACCCTGTCTGTTAAAAATTTGTTAATTCCTAGCCTAAAGCATACCCATGTCAACACATCTGGTGTCTCACAAATGGCCTATCAAAAAATGCAAAACGTACCGGCCATTGGTAAGCGTCTCCTATTACAGTATATTTATACAAAAAAATACACTAACGTGATGCTAAAAACATATCCAGGCGAAGCAAGATGCTTCGCTCAAATAGGGTGACAAAAAAATCCAATACATGTGCAGGTACTTATTGTTGGTTTTATCGTTCAGCTTATCAGGTAAATTGATAGCACAAAAAAGCGATTATACCTGGCTGGCCGGCTATGCCAGTAGTTCGCACAATGCTTACGATTCGGCAATAAATGGCTATACATATGGCAATATAAAACTTGATTTCAATGAGAATCCTGTTGCAATCAGTTTCGATTCTTTGCAGATGAATTTTGTTGCCACAAATACTACATTTTGCAATGATGATGGTAATTTGCTCTTTTATAGCAATGGTATTTATGTTGCCAATGGCTTAGATGAAACTATAGCAAATGGAGATAGTCTCAATGCTGGCTATTTGCAATATGTTTGGGATACTACTATAATGCATACGGGCTATAGAGTAGAACAAGGAATCGTACCTATTCAAAGTTTAAGTGCCTCCAATGAATTTTACCTTTTTCCCCGTTGTTCCAAGTGTATCGCAGATCAACTTGGAACTGCAGATGAAGCGTTTGAGTCTCATGACTCAAACAACCTCCGGTGTCGTCAACTTTGATGAGTGAGTGCAAACTTTAGATAAGGGTAGCTGATAAGTTTTGGAGTAGCCGATATGGCAAGTTGTTTGTGTCAGGAGACCATCAGTGTTCGAAACCTATAATTCTGACTCTCAACCGCGCATATTTATTTAATATTGATGCCAGCGGCATCGCATAATTTCGACGTAGCCGGTAAAATAGCCTTTATGCGACACCGCTGGTGTCGAACGCACATGATTGCTGATAGCTATAAATATGGGATGCCGCTGGCATCGAAGACCGTTATCGACATGTTTTCTATAAATATGTCATTGCTCTGCAATGAAATATAAAGCCATTCAAGGTTTCGAACACCAATGGTCAGGAGACCCAAACGCTTCATTTAAACTTCCAGGTAAGCCTGAAGGCGTACCTGGAAGAACAGGGCAAATGGCATAGTGGCGGCTAATAAACTGGTGGTGGTGCACTAATCATGCATTAATCCTTTAATCATATAAATCAAAGTTCAGACAATTAAATGCCGCCATAACCCGCGGGTAGATTTAATCAGCCCTTTCCTTCAACGTTTGTATCATTTCAGGTGTATCCCAATCAGCCTCTTCAGTTTTCTTAAAAACTACGTTGCCTTTAACGTTCAGCAAATAGCTTGTGGGGTAGGTGAAAATTTGCTGCTGCTTTAGCTTTTTCACGGAGTGAAGAATGGTAATATGCTGAAGGGCCAGCCGCGCGCTGGCGCGGTTTAACAACGGAAGCGGTTCATCAGAGATGCTGATAAAAACAAAGTTATCGGGCATCAGTATTTCGGCAGCTTTATCAAGTGCAGGAAACTCAGCAAGGCACGAGCCACACCAGGTAGCAAAAAAATTGATGAAAAGCTTTTTGTCTTTATAGTTCTTCAAATTAACCGGTTGCCCGTTTAAACCGGTAAGCTCTAAGGTTTCAAATTGAATGCCGGGCGCTATCCTGTATTTTTGATAAAGGTATGCGGCAACCAACAGGGAAGCAATTATCAGCGCACCGGTAAATACTTTTTTCATAGTCCTGGAAAACGATTTTTGTAATCCGTTACGCTACGGCGTATTACTTCGTATGCTTCATCTTTACCATAAACCGCGGCAATTTCCACCTTTCTTTTTTCAAGACTGCCGGGCATATCTTTATAGGTAAGAAAGTAATGTTTTAACCGGTTAATGATGGAATCGCTCAGCTGGCTTATATCGGTATAGTTTCCGTAAATGGCATCGCCCTTCATCACGGCAATTATCTTGTCATCTGCCTCATCTTTATCAATCATTCTGAAACCACCTATGGGTATGGCCTGCACCAAAATGCCGCCGTTCTCAATGTTCTTCTCTTCCAGCACAAGTATATCCATGGGGTCCTGGTCGCCGCTAATGTTCTTTCGGCCGGTTTTTTCCATGCAGAAATTACCTACCAGAATATCGCATAATGTTTGTGGTATAAAACCATACAAAGCCGGTACAACATTCGAAAAAAGTTGTGCCCGGTCAACCTTTAGCCAGCCGCTTTTTTTATCTACCTCGTATTTAACCGTATCTTTTGGTACGATTTCAATAAATGCCGTTAAAATTTCGGGGGCCCTGGCTCCAATTTCAATCCCATGCCAGGGATGAGACATGTATTTTAATTCCTGATTCATCTGTTATTTGGTTCGGCTATGTTCACCAACACACTCGGTTCTGCTGCCTTAAAATTGTTTGTCTACCACGATCCGCTGCTTCCGCCGCCACTAAAATCGCCGCCGCCAAAGCCGCCAAAACCGCCGCCATCATCGCTACCGCCGCCGCCACCGCCGCCAAATCCACCACCGCCGNNCCACCACCGGCGCCAAAGCCTCCTAAAAAGCCTCCTAAAAAACCGCCGCCGCCAAAAGTGCCGCCACCACCACCACCGCCAAAAATTGAGGGAAGAACAAACAGTACTATTACCACAATAGCAATAATTACCCAGATAGGAATTCCTTTGTGCGGTGCCTTACCGGTTCCTGTTCCTTTGTAAGTGCCGGCCAGCCGCTGAATCATTTCGGTAGTGGCTGATTCAAAGCCGGCATAGTAATTACCGCTTTTAAAGTTGGGTACCAATTGATTTTCTATGATACGGTTGCAAATAATAGCACCCAGTTTTTCTTCCACCCCATAACCGGTGCGTATGGTTACTTTATGCTCGGCTTTTGAAACCAGTATTATAACTCCATTATGGTTTTCTTTAGTGCCTATGCCCCATTTTTTTCCTAATTCGGCTGCATAACTACCAACTTCAGCACCTTCCAGGCTTTCAATAGTTACAATGGCAATTTGGGTAGATGTGCTGTCATTATACTTATCGAGTTTGTACTCCAGCGCATTCGCTTCATTGGCACTCAATAAATGTGCAAAGTCGTTTACCAGACGGGGTGGATCAGGCTGGGCCGGAAAGTTTTGGGCAAACAACTGGAAGGTGGCAAACAAACTTAAAAACAGCAGCGCAGGCTTACTGAATAAGCAGGTGAGCTTTACAAATATATCCGCAAAATTACCCTTCGCTGATTTCATCGCTTAATTCATTTTTATCGTCATCATGATGCGGAAAGTACTGGGCTAAATGCACACCGGTTTCTTTGATGGCAAACCGGATACCCTCTAAAAATTCTCCTTTCGAAAAATGACCCTTCATTACTTCTTTTGTTCCATCCCAAAAGTTAGCTGGTACTACCGCATTAATACCTGAATCTCCAACAATAGCAAACTTTTTATCCTGCCATGCTATGTAAATAAGCACACCGTTTTTATGTTCTGTCTTATGCACCCCAAGTTTATGGAATACCTCCAGCGCACGGGTCATGGGGTCCTTTGCGCATTTGGGTTCCAGGTGCACCTTTATCTCGCCGGAGGTTACCTTTTCAGCTTCCTGAATAGAGGCAACTATCTGCTGTTTTTGTTCGGCGTTAAAGAGCTGTTTTTTGAAAAACACAGTATTGATTTTAGCAATCAGAATTTAACCTTAGGCACATTTTCGGTTCCGGCATCAGCTTTAAAATAACCTTTGGATGTAAAGCCAAACATTTTGGCAGTCATCAGCTCAGGAAATGTTTGAATGTTTGTGTTGTAATCGTTAACCAGGTCGTTAAACTTCTTGCGTTCAAAATTAATTTTGTCTTCGGTGCTTGCCAGTTCAACACGCAGTTCGGTATAGCCTTTGGTTGCCTGCAAATCGGGATACTTTTCAGATACTACCAGTAACCGCGAAAGACTACCGCTTAATTGATTTTGTGCCGCCTGAAATTTTTCAATCTGGTCTTGCGAAAGGTTATTTACATCTAAGTGTACACTGGTGGCTTTTGCGCGGTCAGAAATTACCTTGTCGAGGGTTTCCTGTTCATACTTCCCACCTCCTTTAACTGTTTCAACCAGGTTAGGTATCAGGTCTGAGCGGCGTTGATAGGATGCTTCAACATTAGCCCACTGGGCGTTTACGGCTTCGCGTTTTTGTACTAGACCATTATAGCCACAGCTGCTAAGGGTAGAAGCAATTACTAATATAAGTGAGAGCCTGAATAAATTCTTCATTTTAAAAGTGATTTTATTTTTGTTAAAGGTATAAACTTTTTAATAGCATGCTTATCTGCTTTTTAGCTACAAATGCACAAAGAAAAATGCAAAGAATTCTACATGAAGGAGACAAAATAAAGCCTTTTTCAAAAACTAAGAAGCTGTTTAATTAAAGAAAAGAAATACAGGTNNTAATTTTAAACAGCTTCTTAGTATTCTTATTGCCTTTGTGGCCAAATTCAGATGTTTTGATAATTATTACATTTGACGAATTGCAAAATCGAAAATTGTATGAGCGACCTGATAAGCGACTTTAATAGTTACCGTTCGAAGATGAACGATGTGATACTTGCCAAAGATAACCTGGTGCTTAAAAGATTCTGGAGCCTTGATAACCAAGCCTATGCCGATGGGGCTCTGCCTTCAAAAACCAAAGAGTTAATGGGCTTGGTGGCCAGTATGGTGCTAAGGTGCGATGATTGTATTAAATACCACCTTGGCAAATGCTATGACCTGGGAACCACTACCGATGAGATGTACGAAGTTTTTGCCATTGCTAACCTGGTGGGGGGCTCAATTGTAGTGCCGCATACGCGCCGGGCCGCTGAGTATTGGGAGGTTCTGCTGGCGCAGCCCAGGTAAGTAGCTATAAACTAAAAATGAGAAATACAGTTTAACACAAACCTGCCTGCCGGTAGGCGGGGGCCACAAAGGTGAATATAGGGAACACCAGGAATACAAATCTTTGTGTGCTTTGTATTGGCATTTTCTTTGTGCTCTTTGTGCACTCATGTTCGAAACCTTAAATATGTGCCCAAATTGACCCTCTCTATCGCTTGCGATGGAGGTGCCCCAGCGAAGCGAAGGGCGGGAGAGGCCCGGCTGTTGGCACTTTTGCATGTTTCGAACACTAATGGCTCTTTGTGTTAAACTGCATTTTGCTGTATTTATAACAGGCCCTGAGGAGGCGATTGGCGAAAAAAGTGCACACTCAACAAAGTTAGTGGGGTAACAAGCTGTAAGGCTGGGTGTAAATAGTGCATTTTTGCCTGAATAGTGATTTGCGACAAATCATGGGTGTTTACTATCCGCATATCATGTTATCGAAAATCACATATCATAAAAAATAAAATGCCTTTGATGAATTCATTTACACAACTGCGGTTTTGGGGCCTGGTAGTTGGTATAGTTTTTAATTTATCTGTATTTGCTGCAGGTAGCACTACTGCACCAAAAAAAGACGGCCAAACTATTGCGGGCAATAAAGCTTATGCCAAATTAAAGTTCTCACGGGCTATCGGGCATTATAACAATGCACTTGCAAAAGGGCAGGATACTATTTATTTACAACAACGCATTGCTGCATGTTACGGTGCTTTAAACGACCAGGTGAATGCCGAAAAGGCTTATGCCGGCCTGGCCAATAATGCCAATGCCGCCAGCATCAATAAATATTATTATGCCGAATTACTAAGGGTAGATAAAAACTACGCCTCTGCCCGCAAATATTACGAAGCGTACGCAAATACTCCGGGTGGCAAAGGCACTTCGGCAGCTGTGCAGCAAATGGATAAAATTCCCGTTCTGGCTATTGAAAACACCGCATATAAGGTTTCAACACTGAATATAAATACAGCGAAGAGTGATTATGCACCGGTGTTTTATACGGATGGCAAACTGATATTTAGTTCGAACCGGAGTAGCAGGAAGGCATTTTATGACAAATGGGCTATGGGCAGGTTTAGCAGGCTGTATGTGGCAACACTTGATAGTACTGCTAAAACTGAAATGATAAAGCTGAGCCCCAAAGCCCGTTCTTTTGAAAGTAGCGCGGTGTTTTCAACCTGGGGTTCGCAAATAATTTTTAGTACCGGAAGTTTTAAAAAGAACAGCACTACGCTTAAAAACGGGATGCGTTTACCAGTGCTCAATTTGTATTCGGCAGTGTTATCAGGTAATGCTGCCGGCAATTTGCTGCCGCTTTCTGTAAATGGTGATTTCAGTAATGCGCATCCTTCCATTTCGAAAGACGGTAAGACACTTTATTTTGCCAGCGACCGGCTTGGTGGCCAGGGCGGAACGGATATTTATGTAAGCACTTTAAATGCCAACGGGGTTTGGGGCGACCCACAGAACCTGGGCGATGCTGTTAATACTGCCTACGATGAAAAATTTCCATTTATAGCGGATGATGGAACGCTGTATTTTGCCAGCAACGCACCCTATGGACTTGGTGGGTTGGATATTTACAAAACAACTTTTTTTGACGGACATTGGCGCAAACCGCAAAATTTAGGTGCACCAATTAATTCAAGCTACGATGACTTTTCGCTGATAATTGATGCCGCAGGCAAAACCGGATTTTTTGCTTCGAACCGCCCTGGCGGAAAAGGTGAAGATGATATTTACAAATTTACCTACGATGGCGGCCAACTTGATTATAATGTTAAGATACGCGTTTTGGATGTTAATACGCTAACACCCCTTGTTGCAGCTTCGCTGTCATTAGATTGCCAGGTATCAACCGGTGCCAATACCGTTACAGACGAAAATGGTGAGAAGGTGTTTACCCTTACAGGTGGTAAATCGTGCATTGTTGAAGCCTGGAGCCCTGGTTACAAAAATGGTATTGTAGAGATTTCGCCGGTTAATGCCAATGGCATGCTCATTATATCGCTGGAGCCGGATAGCTCAAATCCCATGCCCGTGCCATCTGCAAATCCGACGGAGGCAACGGCTCCTGTTGCCAAAGCCGAAGAAAATAAAGCGAACAATGCAGTTGCAGCCAAAGGGCATACACATAAAGGAACCGGTGCAGCTAAACCAATGCAGGGCAACAGTATGTATGTGCCAATATCTTCCAATTGCATGCATGGCGAGGTTACTGTTGCCGAGCTGAAGACCGGCAGCAGCATGCAAATTGCACCAGATGCCAGCGGCGAAAGCCACTTTGACCTGAAACTGAATACCAAATATGTAATTACCCATGGCAGTGTCAGCGATACTATTTCAACCAAAAAACTAAGGCCGGGAGATGATATAGTGGCAGGATGTACTTACCATGTAGGTAATATAATGGTAGTGCCGAATGTTTATTACAATGTAAACCGGTGGAACATAAGGCCTGATGCCGCAGTTGAACTGGACAGGCTGGCAACTATTATGCAACAGAACCCAAGCCTTCAAATTGAACTGACTTCTCATACCGATTGCAGGGCAAGCTCGAGGTACAACATGGTTTTATCGGCCCGCAGGGCTAAAGCCGCAGTTGATTACCTGGTAAGGAAGGGTATAAAAATACAGCGCATTATTGCAGTAGGTTATGGCGAATCGCAGATAACAAATGGTTGCGTTTGCGAACCCAGCAATTACTCACCCTGCACGGAGGCGCAACACCAGGAGAACAGAAAAACGGAAGTAAAAGTACTAAGATACTAGAAGATATACTTACAGTTCGGAAGCGGTCGGGCCCGGTGGGGTCTGGCCGTTATTTTTTTGTGAACAGTAAGGAGTTGACAGAATTAGACCTCTTCGATAAATCTGCAATCCGCATTTGTATTGGCTGTTCCCCTCTCTTTTTTTCAAAGAGAGGGGTGTCCGCAGGACGGGGTGAGTTTGTATTTGACTGTTTTCCGAAGAAGTCTAATTAAAAAGTTGTTACCGTACAACCGCAAACCTGCTGTTCACCGTTCCCGATGAAGTAGTTAGCCTGCTAAAGTACATGCCTTCAGAAAGGTTGGAAAGATCGGCAGTGATGTTTTGGGTGCCTGATAAAACTGTAGAATTGAGAACCCGGATTACAACATTTCCGTTAATATCAGTCAGTTGAAGCGATACTGTTTCGGCCCCGGGTAAAGTGAATTCGATGTGCAGTTGGTTTGCGGCAGGATTAGGAAAAATATGCAGGGCTACGTTAGTGGAAATATCATTTACGCCGGTTGCATTAAACAAGGGGATAAACGGGCCACCGGTAATAGGCACCATATATAAACCCATGGCTGGGCCATTGTTGTTGCTGTCAGGGTATAAAAAACCCGAGGTGAGCAGCACCCCGCTTTGGCCCGGAAACGAAAGAAAGTTAGCAAAGCCGCTGACCAATGTATTACCTGCAGTATCCTGCACATTCATAGTATAAAATTCAGAAGGCAGCGACACATAATTGGTTTGTTCGGCATATTCTACATTGCTTAACAGCAGCGGGCCGCCGGTGGGTACCAGGTTAAGCGGCGGCGCATCGGTAACGCCGTTAATCATAAAGAAATCGAAATTGCTTTGGGCAGAGGCTGTGAATTCAGCTGGGGTTTTTAACAGCACCTGAAATGCCGTGCTTACACCCTGCGGATTAGAGGCATAACCCGCGGGATTCAGCAGGCCCGATATAGTGGCAACAAAAAATGTATCGCGCGGAAAAGTGATTGTATCTGACCAAAAGGCCTGACTGGGAGAGCTGGAGTTCTTATGCGCAATATCTATATATGAAGCAGAATGTGCATTGAAAAGGAATGCCGGCGTAGCATTGCGGAAGGCAAGACTTTTAAATATGGGTAGCTTATTGATATAAACATCCACTGAGTCAATTGAAGTATCTGCGCTGTTATGCAGCAACTGGAAGCCTGCCGTTTCGAGAGGGAGAGTTAATACCGCACCAGATTGCTCCAGAACAAATAATCCAAATGCAGGCCCGCTATCGTTGGCCTGTTGATTATAAAAACCTGAGCTGAGCATGATAACGGACTGTCCCGCTAATCCCGAAAGGTCTGCATAGAAAGTGCCGTAATTTTGCAAAGTGTTGTGATCCGTTACCTGAAATTCGTAAACGGTATGCCGCAGCCGAAAGGAATCAACCGGAGCTGAACTGCCATAAACCATATTATTAAAATACTGGGTGCCACTATTCAGGTCTTTGATATCAATAGCAGGCAAGTCTGTAACACCCTGAAAAAACCGCATTACAAGGTTGGTGGTGTCATCAACGGCGGAATCGACGTCTGCGATTTCAATTACGCGAATGCTGTCATGTAATCCATCAGGATTGGGTGCAAAATTTGAGCCGTTAACACCGGAAATAATAAATACATAGCGATGATACTCCGATGAATTGCCAAATGCATTGAATGTATCAGTCGTTATAAAGGTCGGGTTTCCATCAGAATGTTTATAAGCAATGCCGATGGATAGTGAAGTATCTGTACGGTATGAAAACATGCCTGTAGCGGAATGGTAAACAACGTTGGAGTCGAGCACTACACCGTTTATATACAAGTCGAGTGTATCTAATGTGGAGTCGGCGACATTATGGGCAATTTGTATGTATGCATAATCCTGAGCCTTTACCTGCGAAGAAGCAGCTGCCAGAAAAAAAGTAAGGATTAAACTTTTAATAAAAATCTTCATTCGCAAATGATATAAAAAACTTTACCGTTAAGCATTAACGCGTTTTGTGTTGCAAATTGCGATAAAATAAGCGCTTTTTTAAGCGTTAGTAGTTAATGGTTGCAAAAGGGGCGCGATTAGTAAAGCCCCTTATTTGTTTATTCAGTTATTTTTGGCCCGTAAAGGTGTAATGGATGACGAAAAGTTTGGTGGCGGTATTTTTGGTTTGTCTGATGCTGGCATCATGCCTGCCTGAGCCTTCTTCGGTGGTAAGGGTGCAACAGTTATGCCCAAACTACAACCCCGTTTTTATTGAGCACCATGGCAACGATTCGGCTATGTTCTGGATACCTGATTGCTTTGCACCGGGCGATAGCACCAGCCCTAACGACAGCCTGGTAGCGTTTACCCGGAACATAGCGCAAATTATAGTTACTATAAACGACAGTATTGATAGCATACTGATGACTTATACTGTTCAGAATTATCAATACCCCGGATTTGCGGGCCGCACCGTTTGGTATGGCAACTATTATGGCGGACCGGCCCCCGAACAGAGCTATAACTTAAAAGTAACCGGAACTACTTTATACGGCACCAGCTTCACCATGTATGGCAGCGTGAGCCTGTTGCGGTATTTTTTTGGTAAGAACCCTGACCCGAGTGTTGCCAAAGTATTTGTGCATTGCGATACGTGCACCTTTAACTCGCAATGGAATGGCAGCAATGCAAACTATCTGCTACCTACCGGTGAACATTTTGTGCCGGATGCCTATCATATATGTGATTAAACCAGTTTGTTGCATTACAAATTCCCGCAAGTGGCGTTGGGATTGCTTCGTCGCAAAGCCTCCTTACAATGACGGCGTTATAACCAATTGAAACCCAGACCGTCTCCGCAGGGTCTCTGTTTCAGGACCCTGCGGTCGTCCCAGCTCAACCGCAGGGTTCCGAAGCGGCATGTGCGTTAAGTTAAGC
>PMXD01000085.1:50131-60918 GCA_003165895.1 Bacteroidota bacterium
CGGCTTTGCGGAATGGGGGACTCTGCGTTTATGCGGTCTGCCCTCAAAGCCTCCCCGCTATGGCAGCGTATTTAGCTGGCGATAGCAAATTTTTGATTACCGGATATGTAGTGATCGCTATTGCGTTCGGGGTCGGCAATGCTTTTTGAGAGGCTGAAATAAAATACGGAACCTTGCCCGGGTTCAGATTCCACCCATATTCTTCCACCATAGTTTTCGGCTATTTTACTGCACATTGCCAGGCCCACACCGGTACCGGCATATTCGGCACTGGTATGCAGCCGCTGGAATATTTCAAATATCTGTTTGCGGTATTCGGCTTTAATACCAATGCCGTTATCGGCCACGCTGAAAATATATTCTTCGTCCGTAATTTCACAGTTTACTGTTACCCTGGGATGCGTCGAGGTATTATACTTAATAGCATTGCCCACCAGGTTATTGAATAGCATGCCCATATGCGTGTCGGCTACTTTAAGTATGGGCAGGATATTACAGCGTACCTCGGCATTTTTTTCCGCTATAATTTCAGACATTTCCCGGAGGGTGTGTTCAAGGAGTTCATTCATATCCGTTTTTTCCAGTGGCTTGTCGTTTCTATCGGCTACAGAATACTGGTAGATATCGCCTATTAAGCGGTTAAGTTGTTTAACTGAGTTTACGGTATGTTCAATAAGTTCCAGCGAATCGGCATCCAGGCGGTTTATATTTTTTCTTTCCAGCAGTTGCAGGTGCGAGGCTATATTGCGCAACGGTGATTTAAGGTCGTGCGAGGTTGCGTTTACAAAATGGTGCAGGTCGTCATTTTTACGCTCCAGTTCAATGGCATATTCCTTCAACTTCTTTTCAGCTTCTTTAATGTGGGTTACATCAAGCGAGTAGCAGATAAGGCTCAGCAATTCGTCACCATCCTTATTGTATACCGGTGAAACACCGTTCAAAACGTGTTTGATAGTGTTGTCTTTTGTAAAATAGGTTTCCTCCTTTTCAACCGGGCCTTTTTTTCCCAGCGCTTCATAAATAATCCGTTCATGTTCAGCGCCGGCAGAAGGGTCCGGTTTCCGGACTTTAAAAAAGTCGGAGTTCTTTTTACCTATCATCCATTGCCGCATATCGGCATTCTTTACTGCCGAACTGTTAACATAGGTAAAGCTGAGTTCGCTGTTATAAGTTATAATATCAACCGGAATCTGATCAAGGATTCTTTCATACAATTTTTTCTGACCGGTTAAGTCGCCTTCTTTTTCCAAAACTTCTTTTTCGTAAGCAGCGTTTTTATTGTAGATAAGGTATAACAGCGTTACCAGGCAGAATTGTTTAACCCAATTGGTGGTGTGATAAATAGTAAGTTGTGCATCTAAAGGTAATGCGTACGATTTTATGTAAGGGGCAACGGCGTGGTAAATGATAGCTGGCAGTATGCTTGCCAGAATTCCCCAAAAAATAAGCATGCGGTTTTTTATTTCGAAGAAATAAAGTGGCAACAAAGCAGTAAGCATTAAAAAATCTATAAGATGGGTTTGTTCGCCGAAAAAGACGGCCATTAAAGTTGTGTTGAAGTTAATAACTATAATAGCCCATATCTTACCCGCGTTAATATGGCCCATACGTACAAGCACATGTATAAGCGAGAGTCCCATTATATAACCTGCCGTCATTATTGCAGATAAATAGAAACCGTTCATCAGATGTTGAAAAAAGCAGGGTACCTGTATAAGTGTAAGAATAAGCCATGAACGGTTAAGGAGTATAATACCATTGCGTTCCCGCACGTTTTGTGATGTGCTGGTTCCGGCGTTTGAAATATTATTCCAGATGTGGTTTAAAAAGCGAATCATGGTTTTAGTGCTTACGGCTTTTTTGCGGTAATAGTTGCGCACAAAGTAACCGGTAAGGAGGTTTCTATCTTATTGGCCCGGCTAAGGTTGCCTGAAAAATTAATTGAAGTATAAGCAACTGATAAATAAGTGCTTGCATGCTTTGTAAAAGAAGATAACTGCCACCAATTATACTTGTTTTTTTGCGCTTATGACAAAGATATGAAGGGCCGTGACAAGCTGCCGGTTGTTATGCTGATTTTTTGTAAAATAAAAATTTGTAAAATGTAATAACCCGGTAAATAATATTAAACCTGTTGAACGGGAATAAAAATTTTATCGGGCTGGCCTGCCGGTGCTTGAAAACAGCACCTGGTTTACAGGCAGAAGCATTAACTAAGAAGCTGTTTAAAATAAAAGAAATAAAGGCTAACGCAAAGGGCACAAAGTTCAATGCAAACCGGCCTGCCGGTAGGCAGGGAACACCAAAAATATACCCTTTGTGGCCTTTGTATTGGCGTTTTCCTTTGTGCCCTTTGTGTTAAACTGGATTTCGATTTAATTTTAAACGGCTTCTAACCAGCTATGGCCATATTTTTATAAGGCGAAATATTATGCGATGCCTGGTTATTGGGTTCTACCAGTTCTTTATCAAGGCTAAAATAAAAGGTTGAACCTTTACCGGGCTCTGATTCTACCCGGATTTTGCCTCCGTAGGTTTCTGCTATTTTGCTGCAAATGGCAAGGCCAACACCGGTACCTTCGTATTCCTCGGAGTTATGCAGCCTTTTGAATATTTCAAATATCTGGTCCTTATATTCCGGGGCAATGCCAATGCCATTGTCTGCAACTGAAATAATATGGCTGCTTTCATTTTCAGTGGCGCTGATGGTAATTTGCGGCTTGCCGGATGTATTGTATTTTAATGCATTTCCAATAAGGTTTGCAAACAGGGTTTCAATATGAGAAGGAGATACGGTAAGTTTAGGTAAAAGGCCATAGTTAATTACGGCGTTTTTAGAAGCAATTACGTCTTCCAGTGTCTTTATGCTCCGCTCTAACAGGTCATTCAGGTCGGCAGTAGTAACCGGTTTATCATTTCTATCGGCTATGGAGTACTGGTAAATATCGCCGATAAGCTGATTGAGGTGTTTAACGGATTTGATGGTATAGGCTATCATTTGGCGCGAGTCATCATCCAGTTTATCTTCATTTTTCCGCTGTAGCAATTGAAGGTGCGAAGCGATATTGCGTAAAGGGGATTTAAGGTCGTGCGAGGTCGCGTTTACAAAATGGTGCAGGTCATCGTTTTTGCGTTCAAGTTCGGCAGAGTATTCTTTCAGTTTTTTCTCTGCTTCTTTTATGGCCGTAATATCAAATGCATAACCCACCAGCCCGGTTAAACCTTTATTACCGTCAGAGTATATAGGAGAGGCCCCTTTCAAAGAATATTTGGGAACCCCGTTTCTATCCTGGAACATTTCTTCAAATTGAACAGCTTCTCCTTTATTTAATGCCTCGTGTAGTATGCTGTCTCTTTCGCCCGCACCTCTTATATCTATGTTGCGGTGTTTAAAGTAATCTGTATTGCTTTTGCCAATCAGCCATTCACGTACGTCCGCGTCTTTAACTGCCGCGCTGTTGACATAAGTATAGTTCAGGTCTTTATCGAAGGTAACTATATCAATAGGTATTTGTTCAAGTATACATTCGTAAGACTTTTTCTGGCCTGCCAGTTCATTTTCTTTTTGCCTCATCTCTTTTTCAAACTGCACATTTTTATTGTAGATAAGATATAGCAAAACCATCATGCAAAAGGCCTTTTCCCAGGTTAGCATATGGTATAATGATAGTTGCATGGCTGCCGGCAACGCATATTGGGTAACATAAGGGGCTATTATATGAAACAACACAAACGGAATTAAGCAAACGGCAACACCGGTATAAATGAGCTTTTTATTTTTTAACTCGAAAAAATAAAGCGGAGAAAGGGCCGCCAGCAATAAGAAATCTATTACATGGGTTTGCTCGCCAAAAACTACCGCGTTTATGCTGGTATCAACGCTTATTAAAATAATGGCGGCCATTTTGGCAACATTTACCCGCCCTCTTTTTACAATTGGGTAAATAGCGCATAACCCCACCACGAACCCGGCAGTAGTTAGTTCAGCGCTATATAAACCATTAATGACGTGGATGATAAGGCAGATAACCTGTATGATGAGTACAATGAGCCAGGTACGGTTAAATAATTTTAAGTCCCGTTTTTCGCGCTCTGTGTTCAATACCGCAGTGCCGGTTTCCACCAGCTTGTCCCAAATGTCATTAAGAAAAGAAAACATCTTGTTTGCTTACGTTCAATTAGTTAAAGAGTTTCGGGAAAACACCACCATACTGGTTGAAAAACAACTAATTAGGGACTGATTTTTATCAGTTAGGCCAACCGGGTGTTATGTATAACAATTTGACCTGACAAATAGCCTTATTCAGGTAGCGACTGCAGATAGCAGGGGTTTGAAACAGAATCCTGGGGATAGAGGCTATTATTCCGGGCAATAGCTCCGGCAATAGCGGTATTAAAGCCGGGTGAACCATAAGATTGGGGGCAAAGCGCGTTACTGTCTTTGATAATCTCGAAATATACAGTTCCGTTACCGTTTATCTTTCCCAGGATACTTCCACCGTTCAGGCTGTCGGAAACCTGTACGCGCACATTGGTTACACCGCCATATAAAAACGAGTAAATAGAATTGGTGCGGAATTTTACAGCAATAAACTTGCCACCGGAGGTATCGGGCGTAATAGAAGTTACAATGCCTGAACAGGCTGCCAACAGAAGTTCGTTGGTATCAGAAAGCTGCACCTGATAGCCTTTACTGAGGGTTAAATTGGGTAAAGAATCGCCAAAAGGAGTGAATCTGACAGCTGATGCAAAGCTTGCGAAAGGGAAATCAAGTGTGGGTGCAGTTAGGTCGGGCCCAAGCGGGGGAATTACAGGCGCCTCCCTATTACAGGACGCAAAAAGCACCACCATCAACATAATAACTACCCTTACTTTCCCCATCGCTTTCTTCCGGTTCAAAAATATAAATTTTGCTTTATCCTAAAAGGCACACTGATTAAACGTAAGGTTTTACTGAAAGTTTTTTGGCCTGGGGTGACTTATACCGAAAGCAGGCAGGTTTGCGAATCCATCTGGTATATACCGTTGGAAGGGTTTTATTGATTATTCGCAAATCTGTCCGCCGATGGTATAAATCTACCGGTTATTTTTGAACCCGCGGCTTTTAATAGGGGTCTGAATATTTTTTAGATAAATTTGCCTTCAACACAAAATATTGATTTATGGCTGAAGCAGTACGTATGGGCAGAATGACGGACACCATGGAAGAGGGGTTTCTGGCTGAGGTCAGCATGAAGGTTGGTGATAAAGTAAAGGCGGGTGATACCCTGGCTGAAATTGAAACCGATAAGGCCACACTTCCGCTGGAGTCGTACTTTAACGGCGTTGTTTTGTTTGTAGCTGCTAAAAAAGGAGACACCCTGAAAATAGGTGACCTGATAGGCATTATTGGTAAAGAAGGAGAAGATTATTCGGCTTTATTGAACGTAGCGAAAACTGAAACGGCGAAGCCGCAGACGGATACAACTGCACCGGCTAAAAAAGAAGAAGTTAAACAAGTTGAAGTTGTTGAGAAAAAAGAGGAGGTTGTCCCGGCTACAGAGGTTGTCCCAGCTACAGAGGTTGTCCCGGCTACAGGTGACCGGCTAAAGGCTTCGCCCCTGGCGCGCATGATAGCCAAAGACAAGGGCATTGACCTTAACCGCGTAAAGGGCAGCGGTGAAGAGGGGCGCATTGTAAAACGCGATTTAGAGCAACAGGCAGCTTCAGTTGCCCCGGTGCCCCAGTTTACAGGCAAAGAAGGCCAGCGCGATGTAAGAGTGAGCCAAATGCGCAAGGCTATTGCCAAACGCTTGTCGGAAAGCAAAAACAGTGCACCGCATTTTTATCTGACCTACGATATTAATATGGATGCAGCAGTTGCCATGCGCACGCAATTAAATGCTATATGGCCTGCCAAGGTTTCGTTTAACGACTTTGTTATTAAGGCGGTGGCCCTGGCTTTGCGCCAAAATCCTAACGTAAACTGTAGCTGGCTGGGCGATACTATCCGCTATTACGACCATATACATATTGGAATGGCAGTAGCGGTTGAGGACGGGTTGCTGGTACCGGTTATTAAGTTTGCCGACGGAAAATCCATACAACAGATTTCGGTTGAAGCGAAAGCTTTTGCTGAGAAAGCCACCAGTAAAAAATTAATGCCACAGGATATGGAAGGCAACACCTTTACCATTTCAAACTTAGGCATGTTTGGTGTTGATGAATTTACTGCCATCATTAACCCACCCGATGCCTGCATTTTAGCAGTAGGGGGCATAAGCCAGGAACCCGGAGTAGTTAATGGCGAAATAAAGGTAGTGAACAAAATGAAAGTGACCATGAGTTGCGACCACCGTGTGGTAGACGGTGTATCCGGCTCTAAGTTTCTGCAAAGCCTGAAAAAGATACTGGAAGAACCTTTACGGCTTTTGCTCTAAAGACACGCTGGCAACCGACTCAACGGGTATAAAGCTTCCACCCGTAAGTAGTATATATTTTGTAGTAGCGCCCCACACCGCTGCTTTAACCTCCCGATACCCCTCAATGGTGTTAAATACAATTTTTGCCATGCCGGCAGCATGCTCTGTAAGCAGAATGCATAGTTGAAGTTTGCGCTGGCGATCTCTCAGGTTTTCCATGGAAAAACTGCCATCTGAATTTTTGAAGCTAACATCTCTTAGCTCCTCTTTGTTTATTTTTTTTGTCTGGTTCATTTGGGGTATTATAACAGTATTATATTACGCAAGTTACCCGCAAAAAGTTGCCGGTTTAACACGTGTTTAAGCAATATGATGCGATAATTTTTTATTTGTTGCAACTTGGATTTTATAACGAAAGCAGCAATGTCATTAACTTAAAGAAAACGCAAAACCTTTCGGGTCTCAGCCCAAACTATAATCCACCCAAAGACTGAAAGGTTTATTTTCTTTTTCGCGCTAAGTCAATGATATTGGACCTGTAACCGGAAAGAACAAACCCTCAAGTCTAAATACTTAATACTTGCTACTTAATACCTGTTATTAATAAATACTAAAACCAATGTTCGGATCCATTCAGTTAGATTTTCACCGGCTCGAAACATTTGTTGAGCCTGTTGCAATTATTGCAGGTGCTTTTTTGGTAAGCAGAATACTTAGTGAACTGGTTAAAAGATATATCAGGCGCAGCGCCCGGATACTTAAAGTAAACCCTACCAATTACTCGTTTTTGCAACATGCGGTTAGCATGGTTATTTTCCTGGCGGCGGTATTTTTCGTTTTCAGGAGTATCCCGCAGTTGCGCGATATAGGCACTACCTTTTTTGCCGGTGCAGGTATATTGGCGGCCATCATCGGTTTTGCATCGCAGGAGGCGTTCAGTAATATTATCAGCGGCATATTTATAGTGATTTATAAGCCATTCAGCGTGGGCGATAGTATTAAGCTGTTATCGAACGGCCAGGGAGGAACTGTAGAGGATATTACCCTGAGGCATACTGTTATTAAGGGTAATGAGAACCGGCGGATTGTAGTGCCCAACTCGGTGATAAGCCGCGAGCAGATATTGAATTCATCTATTGCTGATTTGCGCATACAGCTTTACCTGGAGGTGCTTATAACCTACGAAAGTAAGCAGCAGCGTGCCATGGATATTATGAGGGAAGAGGCTGTAAAGCACCCGCTTTGTTTAGATTGCAGGAGTGTAGCGGATAAAGCCGCTGGTAAAGAAGTGACAGATGTAAAGTTGATTGGTTTTGAGCAAAAGGGAGTGAGGCTGCGGGCTTTTATATGGGCAGCAAGTGAAACAGACGCGGCCAATATGAAATTTGATTTGTTTAAGACATTGAAGGAAAGATTTGATGCCGAACAAATAGGTTTTGCCCATGATGCCAATATCCTGGAAGTAAGAAATGAACAAGTGTAAGTTTGGGAGGATGCAAAAGAATTTCGCACGGAGAGAATGCAGAGAAAATGCCGGATGCGTTGTAAATAAAAGACCGTATTAATAAAATTTCGAATTAAGTTTGTTTTAAACTTTGTTTTATGCCAAAGAGCCTTATCAAGCGCCTGAAAAAATTTAATGCTGACCGCGACCCTGAAATGGTGAAGTTGAAATATGAGGCATTAAAGGAAAGCCCGTTTCGTTTTTTCAGGGGTACCTGCCATCTTTTCTATGAAGACTTACCTGAGAAATCGTTTATTCTTCATTCGCCCAAAACCTGGATTTGCGGTGACCTGCACCTTGAAAACTTTGGCACCTTTAAAGGCAATAACCGCGTTGCTTATTTTGACATGAACGATTTTGACGAATCTTTCCTGGGGCCATGCCTGCTGGATGTAGTGCGGCTTTGCACCAGCGTGTTTCTGGCATCGGGCCTGGTGAAAATAGAGAAAGCGGACTGTAGGAAACTGGTTAAAGCGTTATTGCACTCGTATGCCTCTAACCTCGAGGCCGGTCATATCAGGTACATGGAGCACCGCACCGCCAAAGGTTTTGTAAAAGATATGCTTGACCACGCCATGCAACGCCAGCGTATAGACATGCTGAAACAGCGTGTGGTGTTTTCGAAATCAGGCCTGGCTATAAAACACGATGAGTTAAAGGCATTTGCTGCCAGGGAAGAAACCAAACATGTGGTTAAAAACGCCCTGGGCGCATGGGCTAAGGAACATTCCAATAATCCGGGGTTTTATAAGGTTATTGACATTGCTAACCGGGCTACAGGTACCGGTAGCATTGGCATTGAAAGGCACCTGGTATTGGTTAATGGCAAAGGCAAACCTGATGGCTATTATTTGCTCGACATAAAAGAGGCGGTAGTGCCCAGTGCTTTTGAGTTTTTAAAATTTAAGCAACCGAAGTGGAAAAATGAGGCGGAACGTTTAATTGGCATTCAGGGCAGGGTACAAGCTGCATCTCCGGCCTATTTTAACTCTATTCAGGCGGGTAAAAAATGGTTTGTAATGAAAGAACTTCAGCCGTTGGAGGATAAGGTGGATTTTAACCTGTTGCAAAAGGATACTGAAAAATTTACCCAGCTATTAACGGACATGGGCGCAATTATTGCCTGGAACAACCTGAGGGCAGGAGGCAGGCAAGGCTCAGCAATAGCTGACGAACTGATAAAGTTTGGCCGCAACCTTCATAAACAGGAGGATGAAATAGTAAACTATGCCGAAGCTTACGCCTCAAAAATTGAANNAAATACTGGCAGGAGTTTAAGAGTGAGGAGGTGTAAGTTCAATTAATTAAACATAATTTGGCTGTGCCTGATTAATCTCCCGTAGCATTAAATACAACTGGTGCGCCTATAAGAGGCTGGTTGAGGCCATTCAATATCTTAACGGTAACGTTTTGATTTCCCATGGGTGGCCCCAGGGTCCAGGTAACCTGGGCAAGGCCGTTTTGGTCGGTAAACAGATTATAGGCAGATAAAGTGCCTCCGCCATGTGTTACAGTAAACAACAATGGCTGGCCGCTAACGGGCTGGCCATTTGAATCTGTTACTTTTAGCACCAGGGGTTCAGGTAGGGTACTAACCACGTTTGCGGTCTGGTTATCGCCCGAAATTTTTGTTACCTGGTAAGGGGCCTGGTAGAAAACAGAATCTGAGGTCCAGCTTTGGTTAAACAGGCCTATGTTGCTGCCAAATACAGGAACAACAGTTTGTGCGTCGGTCAGGACAGACCAGCCAGCAGTCCGGCGAATAAAAGGTGCCGTGGTTCCGCTGTGGTTTACCTGTTCAATATTTCCTGCTATGCCCACGGTGAATTGCGGGCCGGTTATGGTATAAAAGGTGGAACTTATTTGGGTAAGCAACGAAATGTCAGCACTGAAATTTATTGCCTGCGAGAAAGTATCAAAGGCTACAAGATTGGAAGGCGCTAAACTTTGCAACGGTTGCCAGGTGCCTGACTGGTATTGAAGGCCGGCGGTATAAATATTATTTGAAGACCAGTTGAGGATGGTATTAATAGTATCGGAGCCGGCCGAGCCACCATTGGCGTTGGCAACGATGCTAAGTTTTAATTTAATAACTATTGGCACCATTACATTTCCATTAGCGGTCCATGCCTGAACCTGCGGGGCGGCATTAACATTGTAGGTTGCAAGCAAGGTATCATGGCTCCATGTATAAGGCACTACGCCCTTTAGGCCTATCTTTAAACTTTCGCTAAGTGGCGTGTTGCTTGTTTCCATTTTAAAATTTGTCAAACCCAGCGAATCGAACGAAAAGGTAAAGCTGAGATNNGATTAGGCTGAACGTTGAATTGGCCGGAAAGCAAACTCATTTCAAAACCTGAATTGTGATAGATGGAAAAGTTTGAGATAGTATTAGTAACGCCGGCAGATAACTGGCTGGAGTCGTTGATTGGTATTTGAAAATTAAAAGTACCATTTTTAAAAACATCTGCCATAGTGGCCTGGGCGGTTTGTATGTAAAAATAGCCCCCGTTAACACTGGTAGAAGTAACTTTCCGGATGTAACCTCCGTTAGTGCTACCCACAAGGATGTCACCTACCTGCACGTTAATGTTAGGTGTGCTTGGGGTAAAAGAATACATGTAAACCCCATTGGCTGGGGTAATTCTATTAACAACTAATATCCATTGGGTTGAATCAATAATATGCACGTTGCTCCAAACCTGAACTACGCCAGAAGGCGGAACCGGAGTGGTTTTTTTATCCTTTTTGCAAGAGCTGAAGGTGATTAACAGGGTACTGGCAAATAATATCAGGTAAAACAATTTTCTCATAGGTCAGTTTTGCTTATTTCTGTTACTCGTTCTTTTTTTGGTTACTAATTGGGGCTAACCACCTTATTA
>PMXD01000372.1:0-53053 GCA_003165895.1 Bacteroidota bacterium
TTTTGCTTTTTCCGGGCCAGGGCTTTGCAGCAATTCATCTATGTTGTCAGGTACAACTTGCCAGCTAAGGCCAAATTTATCTTTAAGCCAACCGCATTGCCCCTTTCCTCCGCCCTCTGATAATTGCGCCCAATAAAAATCAATTTCAGCCTGTGTATCGCAGTTAATAACAAACGCTATGGCTTCAGTAAATTTAAAATGCGGGCCTCCGTTCAGCGCAACAAACTGCTGTCCCTCCAACTCAAAAGTTGCAGTCATTACTGAACCGTCCTTCCCGGGCCCCGCTGCGGTATAACGTGTTACCGTGCCAATGTTGGAGTTTTTAAACAGAGAGGTGTAAAATTGAATTGCTTCTCCGGCATTATCATTAAACCAAAGAAAAGGAGTTATCTTTTTTGCCGGTAACTTTGTACTCATAAATGTAGATTTGTAACAATAAAGTATAGCCGCTTTTGTACTGCAAATATAAAGCCGCAATATGATTATCCTTGTAACATAAAACCGTAACTAAAAGCAAACATTATGGCAAGCAATTTTGAACGGATGATACAACTGGCAGGCGAGGTATTTGCTGCACATAACGACCCCACCCAGTTAGATGTTGATGAGGAAGTAATGGAAAAACTGGAGCGCCTGCACCCCGCAACATTATCAGATTATGATGAAGGCGCCGGCCCGGTAGTTTGGATATTACTGATACCCACTACCATTAGCCTGATGAACCAATTTATAAGAGGTGAAATTTCAGAAACAGAGCTGTTGAACAATACACCCGTAAACATAAAATACGAGGCCATATACTTATGCTCAGCACTTGTGCTGCCCGAATATCGCCACAAAGGCCTTGCCACCAAAGTAGGCCTTGATGCCATACACCAGATAAGGGCCAACAACCCTATTGAATACCTGTTTACATGGAGCTTTAGCAAGGAAGGCGCTTCATTAGCCCAACTGGCCGCCAAAACCGAAGGCCTTAAATTGCTTGAACGGCCCGCAAGAATTAAAGAATAAATGATTCCTACAACCGGCATCTAATTCTAAGAAGCTGTTTTTAAATTAAATCCAAATGCAAATTTAACACAAAGAGCACAAAGNNCACAAAGGAAAATGCCAATACCATGGCCACAAAGAATATATTTCTGGTGTTCTTTGTATTGAACTTTGGGTGCTTTGTGTTAACATGTATTTATTTTATTTAATTCTAAACAGCTTCTAAGAAATTACTCCGAAATAATATGCACCTCAGTGCGGCGGTTCTTTTGCCTTCCTTCAGCTGTGCTGTTATCCGCCTCAGGTTGTGTATCGCCATAGCCTTTGGCAGTTACGCGGTTGGCAGCAATGCCCTTCTTAATTAAATATTGCTTTACTGCATTAGCCCGGTCTTCCGATAGTTTCTGGTTGGCATCTGCCGCGCCCACGTTATCGGTATGCCCGGCAATTTCAATCACCAGCGTTTTTTTCAGGCCCATATATTCAGCCAACTGGTCCAGCTCTTTGTTCGACTCCAAACGCAAAGTAGATTTCCCTGAATCAAAAAAAACATTGTTCAAAGTAAACTTGCGCGGTGGCGTTGCAGTAATGGTATACTCAAAAGTAAAAGGGCTTGCAGCCGAAGGAAACTCCATCATCAAATCGCTGTATACCTCGTTAAATATACGGTAGCTAACCCCGTACTTCTGCGCCGGTGGTATAAGCATATTGAATTTCCCAGCCCCATCTGTAGTGCCGTTATACATCTTCCCATCTTTCTTACTGGTAAAAGTTACAAGCTGCCCGGTCTGCGGCTTATTTTTATCATCCACCACAATAACTTGCAGCAGCGCCTGCGATAAAGTAGCTTTAAGCGGCGCTTGCTGTGCACATAGCTGTAGTGCCGTATTTATTATAACCAATACCAATAGCTTTTTCATCCTTCATTTTTTAGGTGTGTATACTAATGCATGTAAAATACACGCGGAGGAATTAAGTAACAGAAACGGGCAAAAATAGTTTTGAAATATAATATAGGGCGTGCCCCTCAGAGGTCTCGGGTCAGGCTATCCGTTACAAAACTACGTTCGCAAAGCCTCGGGAAGTTTATCCCGCAGTTTTGTGCGGGAGGCTTTCCACTTCTATCCTTCACGCAGAACAGCCTTTCCTGTCGTAGTGAGCGCAGCCTTGTCATGGTGAGCGCAGCCGAACCACGAACTATCGCGTTGGCCTGCAAGGGGTTGTTACACTTTTCAGGCAACAAAAACATGCAATATTTAATAATCAACAAATTAAGGGGTTACACTTTCAAAAAAAGTCTAAAAAGGTGGTTACCAATGTCATTAACTTAGGGAAATTAACCACTAAGGCACTAAGAACACTTAGAGGCTATTAAAAATTAAAATAAAATGCAATTTAACACAAAGAACACAAAGGAAAATGCCAATACAAAGNNAGAACCACTAAGAATTAGAAGAAATATTCAAAACCGATTTTGATTGACCTTGCTACAGGCTGATGTTTCCTTTTGGTATCATATTAAAGTGTTCAAAACGATCTTAGTGTAACTTAGTGTTCTTAGTGCCTTAGTGGTTAATTTCTCTTTTAATTATTCGTTAAGTTAATGACATTGAGGTGGTTACACTAATATATATATAATCAAATAACAACCAGCAGGTTACAAAAAGCACCTTTCTAAAAACTTCGATTTTCAGCAAAAGTGTACCCCCATGCTTCAAAGGGATTTAGGAAGGAGGCTGCTGTTTTCTTCTACCCCAGCATCCCCACCTTAAAAGTAATCTCAAACCGCGTGCCCTTGCCGGGTTGGCTTTCAACATCAATAGTGCCGCCAAATGCATCTACTATCGACTTTACCATGTGCAGGCCCACACCGGTGCCCTCAACGTGGTTGTGGAAGCGTTTAAACATACCAAACAGCCTTTTCCGGTTGTGCACCATATCGAAACCAAGGCCATTATCTTCCATAATAAATTGGATGGTGTCGCTGTCAGCTTTGCGTCCCGTAAATTTAATTTCCAGCGGCCTGAAAGCATCGCGGTATTTAATGGCGTTTGAAAACAGGTTGTAAAACAGGCTTTGAAAATATATTTGTTGTAAAGGCAGCGATGCCAGCGGGTCAATCTCTATTTCTACTTTTGCGCCTGCCTGCTTAATTTCATTTTCAAACAACCCGGTAATATTATCTATCAGCATCTTTAAAGGCACCGGTTCGTTTTCTGTTTCACTTTTGTCCTTAATTTTTAATTTCTGGCGCAGCTTTAATATCTCATTCAGGGCCTGGTTAATTGCCTGCATCTGTTGAATTACATTTTTCTGCATCTTCAAAACATGCAGGTCATCCGGATGCATATTTTTCGAGGCTGTCATCAAATCTGTAAGCCCTTGCAACGTAACAATAGGCGATTTAATATCGTGGGCACTGATAAAGGCTAGTTGTTCAAGATAGTTGTTGGCCGCCTGCAACTGTTCATTCAATCTCAGGAAACTGATATCGGTGTATACCCCAAGCCAGCCAATTTTTTCGCCCTGTTCATTGGTTACCGCTTTAAGCAACATCATGGCGTTAATCTTTTTTCCATCGCGCATGGTTAATACCGATTCGCCACGCCAAAATCCTCTTTCGCCCCACAGGTCGCGCTGCACAGTATCCCTGTTTACACCATTCATTTCAATTTCAAAAATATCGTCAATAGTAAGCCTGCCTATTTCTTCCTCCCTGATATTAAATATCTGCGCAGCCGCTGGGTTAGCGTTGGTAATGGTAAGGTCTTTGTTTCCGTAAATTACGGCATCGGGTATAACCGTAAATAGCTGGGCCTGGCGCTGAAGTTGCATTTCGGCCATTTGCCTTTCGGCATCCGCGTGGTTCAGTGTTCTGGCCAAAAACCACAGCACAATCAGAAACACAATAATGATACTGGTGTTTAACAGGGCTGTTCCAAGTGCAGCCGAAAACGGAAACCACCACGATAGGGCCAGCCCTATATAACCAAAAAGAACGGGTACCCCAATGCCAATGGGAATAAGCCCCCGCGCAATTTTACCACCCAGGTAGTTGCTGCTTAGCTCGGCCATAAAGCCCGCATCGCTGTTTTCAAACATCATGGCATGCGCAAAAACAACAAAGCAAAGGCCGGTTACCGGCGATACCGACATATAAGGCAATATGCCGTAAAATTCATTTATATGGTAAATGAACCCTATACATATAAACGCCCCTATAATAAAACCTATAAGCCCCAGGATGTTAATGAGCCTGCCGGGCCATTTCCCTTTCATTCCGGTTAACAACAGGGCCGTGCCTGTTATAAAAAAACCAATGGAAGAATTTATAATGGCCAGCCTGGCCGACCGGGTTACCTTTTCGCTTTCAGCCAGCATTTTATCTTTAAACAGCAGATGCTCAACACCAACATTTATACCGGTTAAAGCCAGCAGTTTCAGCACGGCAACACTTAAAACGCTAAAAGCAAAAATCTTGGCTAAAATAATAGTGCGGGTATCATAAGGTATTTTACATTGCAGGTAAAACGAAATGCAGGCCAATATCATACTCAGCGCCGTTAACGGATTCATCATCTCGTTACCGTCAAAGGGTTGTTTTAAAAATTCGATATCCAGTACCCAACCCATAAACGTAAGGCTGGATATTATTAAAACCACTGCCATCAGGTAACCTGATATTTTTTTCATTGCTAAATTCCCGTTTTCTGCGAACCCATAAATATATGCTCTTATCCTCAATACTGCATAAAAATTGGGTAGCTCATTCCGTTTACAAGGCCCATGAACCGATTACATAAAAACTACTAGCCTTTTACCCGGTTCAACATCCATATCCCAGGCCATTTCTATGTCTTTTAACGGCACCGTGATAGTTTCAATTTTAAGTTTCCCGGTGGCTGCCAGTTGCATCATTTCAGGCAGAATTTCAACATTCATTTTAGCCAGCGCTTCAGCCGACAGGCTACCAAAACCCGATCCCAGTATTTCAATAGGCGAACTGCGCAAAACAGCCGATGGCAGTTGTATCATTTCACCCGCCATGCTGCCGCATGTTACCAGCCGCACATTACCTGCAACACTATGCAGGCTGCCTCCCTTTAAAGCCTCTATAATAAGCTCAACCGGGTGCCCCCAGGTGTAATCAATAACTATATCAATATGCGATTCGGTATTAATTTCTTTCAACCGGCTTATAAACCGGCTGTCATCTTGTTTCAATGATATTATTTCGTCAGCCCCCAGTAACAAAAGCCTTTCAAGCGCAGCCTGGTTTCGTCCTGTGGCAATCACCCTTTTTGCCCCGTAGTGTTTGGCCATTTGCACTGCGGCAGCGCCGGTAACTCCTGTTGCCCCGTTAATTAAAACAGTGTCATTATTTTTAAGCCCGGCCCGGTATAGCAAAGCCAGTGCTGCGCCAATAACAGTATTGGGCAATGCTGCTGCTGTAGCATCATCAATTCCATCGGGGATAACCACATATTTGCGTTTATCGGTTAAAGCCTTTTCGGCCATGGTGCCGGTAATGCCTGCGGCATACACCCGGGTACCATCGGGTAAAAGCCCAACGCCATCCTGGCCCACAACCACCGGCAGGTCAGTATAACTGGCATAATGTTTTCCGCTTGCCCGGGCTTTATCCAGGTTTTTTACCGCAGCTGCTTTAATTGTTATAATTACCTGGTTATCGTTCTGAACTACCGGTTCCTGAAAATCCTCATACTTAGGCGCCCTGCCCAGTTCATGCAATACCGCTGCTTTCATAGATTCCGTTTTAAGGGGCTAAAATAGCGAATAGGGGCATGCGGTTACAATTGTATTTGTTACCAATACAAATCCGGTCTGTAACCCAGCCAAAAACAAAAAAGCCCCGTTACCAGCGTAACAAAGGGCTTTTTGGATTGGAAGTTTAAATATTACAATTTAATAAGCTTAACCGTGTAATTCTTTTGCCCTGAGCTAATGCGCATCAGGTAAACGCCTTGTGCAACATTAACCTCAATTTCAGATTGGCTGCCTTTTAGCTGGGTATGGTAAATAACCCTGCCAGCGGCATCCACTATATCGCAGTTACTGCCTATCCAATCATCGCTGACCTCAACATGCCAGCTTCCGTTTGCCAGCGGGTTTGGATACACTTTAATATTTCCGTCGGCAATTACCTGCGCAATACCTAATACAATTTTAATGTTTTCAGAATTTGATTTGGAAGTACAACCATTACCATCCGTACCCGAAGCGCTGTAAGTTCCATCCTGCGTTACTACGTAGATGCTCGATGTTGCA
Source organism: Bacteroidota bacterium (assembly GCA_003165895.1). Classification (GTDB taxonomy): domain Bacteria; phylum Bacteroidota; class Bacteroidia; order Chitinophagales; family LD1; genus Bog-950. The sequence continues at coordinate 6,280 of PMXD01000372.1, forward strand.
CCAGCTATAAGCGTAGTGCCGTTATACCATTGATACGAAACCGCACCGGTGGCAACCAGGGTATCACCCCCATGCAGGGTAATAGTAACCGCAGGCGGCGCATTAACGGTAATTGTAACATGGTTCGAAACAGCAGTACAGTTAGCATTGTCAGTAACAGTTACGTAGTAATTTCCACTGGAAATGGCATCAATGCAACTGCTGGTCTCGCCAACATTCCACAGGTAACTGTTGTATCCCGAAGGCGCACATATAGTGCTGGTATCTCCCTGGCATATAGCACTGGCACTTGGTGTTATGGTTACTGCACCACCTGAAGGATTAATCACCACACTTGATGTAGCGTTACAACCTGAAAGGGCATTAACGGTTACGGTATAGGTGCCTGACGCAAGGTTACTGATTGTGCTTGTAGTAGCACCATTGCTCCAGATATAAGTATAAGAACCACTGGTAGTTGTTACACTGGCAGAGCCATTGGCATTACCGCAGGTTGTATTTACAACTGAGGTATTAATAAGCAATGTTCCGCTTACCGAAACAGCAGCGTCTGCAGTAGCGGTGCATCCATTACTTCCGGTCACTGTTACAGTATAACTGCCACCCGCAAGGTTGCGCAGGCTATCAGTAGTAGCACCGTTGCTCCAGCTATATGTATATGGAGGTGTACCGGAGGTTATATTAATGTTTACAGCTCCGATATCATTGCCGCAATTTGTTGGTAAAGAGGAGGCTGAAAATACAACGCTGCTACCTGAACTTGAAACGGTTGCCGTAGCGCTGGCGCTACAGCCAAGCGCAGTGGTAACCGTAACCGAATAATTACCAACACCAACACCACTCAAACCAGCAGTAGTGGCGCCATTACTCCAGGAATATGAATACGGACCGGTGCCTGTAGTTACACTCACCGAAGCCCCGCCACCGCCACCGCAGGCAACGCTGCCACCGGTTGCCGCCAGGGTAATATTGCTTGACGAATCAACCACCACAGTTGCTTTAGCCTCGCAGCCTCCGGCACCCTGTACTATAACCGAATAAGTACCCGGGGCAAGATTTGATATATGCGCAGTAGTGCCGCCATTGCTCCACAAATAAGTAAATGGGCCGCTGCCTGATGAAACACCAGCATCTGCTGAGCCGTTATTAACGTTACAGGTGGTATTGGTAATCACCGGTGATAAAGTAACACCAAATGTTGAGCTAACAACTGCACTTGCAGTTGCCGAACACCCGCCTGATGCTGAAACCGTTACAGTATAAGTGCCTCCTACCAGTTCGCTGATCGTATCGGTGGTAGCTCCGTTGCTCCAGTTATAGCTATAATTCGAACCTCCTGTTGTAGCAACCGATGCCGTACCATTGCTGATACCGCATGTGGCCCCGATAGCATTGGGTGTTAAACTGAAATTTGAAGTTGAACCTATGGTTACTGAGGCGGTTGCAGGGCAGTTGCTTGAGCCTGCTGTTAAAGTAATGCTGTCAACAGCAAACCCCGGTGGATTTCCTGTGCCGCCAGTCAAAGACCCGACACCATTTATCCATTCAAATGCTATCCTGAAATTTGTAATATTCTGATAGTTGGAAGGAATGCTGATGCTGGCGTAGGTACAAGTTGACACGTTATCGTATTGCGTAGGCAACGCGGTCCAATGCAGGCCACCATCGCTACTCAGGTCAACCAAACCATAATCCGAGCCGGGAGTGCCCAGCGACTCCCAGGTAAAGCCTAACGTAATGTTGGTTTTACCAACAGTGGAAATAACCGGTGATATTGCAAGCACATCCGTTTGAAAATCGCCCTCACCCAAAGCAGATGGAAATTCAAGATATTGGCAGGTACCGGCCGGCATAATTATACATTCCAAACAGGAAGTACTTGTGGTATTGGTAATATGCAGATAATTGCCCGAAGTGCAATTACAGGTAGCATCATTGTTTACAATCCATTGATTGGCTGAATTACCATTGGGAGCGGTTCCGGTATTATTCAAAGTCCAGTTGGTACCACCGCTTGTAAAATACTCAGACCAAAACACCGAAGTGCCTGCAGACGTATCCTGAACTGTTACATTATATGTGCCTGTAGCCAATCCTCTGATAGTATCGCTGGTTTGGCCGTTCGACCAGTTATATTGAAACGGGCCGGGAGCACCGGTTACCGCTACTGAAGCTGTGCCGCTATTGCCTGCACAGGCAGTCTCAGTAGAGGCCGGGGCAAGCGACAGAGCTGAAGATTGGGTTAATGTAGCGCTGGCACTTGCCGAACAACCATGTGCATCGGTTACTGTTACCGAATAAGGGCCCGGAGCAAGATTTGAATCTACCCCCTGGTTTGCCCCGCCACTCCATGCATACGTGAAGGGCGTGCTGCCACCTGTTATTATCTCGGCTACCGCTTTGCCATTGGTTTGGCCACATGATGGCGGATATGTTACTACATTGGTTATAAATGCAGTTGCCGAGTCTATACTGGTATAGGCTACGGCAGTGCTGTTATTAGAGAGGTCAGTAACTGTAACACTGTAGCTTCCAGGACACAAATTATTAACGGTAGCAGTGGTAGCACTATTGCTCCATAAATACTTGTAAGGCCCGGTACCGTTTGTTGTTCCGGCCGATGCATGACCCGAACATTGCCCAAGGCAAGGTGGTGGTGCAGGTGTTAAATTAGCTGTAAATATCTTATAGCAAATAGGTAAAACCTGGGGGCATGCACTAAAAGCAAGCGATGCGGCAAAGGTAGAGCCGCAGGCTAATACAGCCCCATTTACGCCGATAGAAACATCATACACAGGCCCGGCTGTTGCTGCGGTGCCTAACAGGTTCAGGTTGGCATCATATTTTACCACCTGGTTTTGCGAGCCAACATAAACGTTGCCGCAGGTGTCAATAGCCACACCGCTGTTTAACTGAGATGAGCCTCCGGGTATGGTTGTAGTAGCCAGAATGTTGCCGGTATTGATATCCCGTTTGTCAAGCGTAACTCCGTCAGTAGTATATAAAAAATAACTCGTAGCCCTGATATTATTAGAGCCCTGTCCCTGTCCACCACCCGGGCTGTAAGGCAGATAATAATCATAGTTATAGGCTTGCATCTCACGATAATTGAAAGCAAGCGCCTGGGTGAGTGAGGCTAAAGTATCGAGCGAAAGGCAATATATATTGCCGTTGGGCGACATACATAGCGACCTTACTTCATTTATAGCCTCGCCACCGGTATGGGGCACAATAGATACCTCAGTGTAATTGGAAATAGTGCCGTTTGTAAGATTCATTTGATTCACAACACCATACCAAACCCCTACCGGGTCTATCGTAAACGGCCCGCGCATTCCACCTACATAAAGCTCCGTTTGGTCACAATTAAAATCCAAATTCCAGAATTCCATACTCAGGCTTAACGAGTTACCCGAAGTATTTGACCAAACCAAACCACCGGCAGGATTAATTTTGGCAAGCGTTGCACCATCACCATTGGTAATGTATGCATTTCCCGTCCTGTCAACGGCCAGCGCTCCAAACCAATCAGAGCTTTCATCCCAGGTAGTAGAATAAGTCCATATCAGGCTGCCTGCAGCGCTATACTTCACCAACGTAAACGGGCTTGCACCGCCATATATATAAGCATCGCCAATACTATCGGCTTTTATATAGTAAGCAATATTTCCCGTTGGCAGGGTCGGTGTTGTGGTCCATGGGTCAATAACTACAGTTTGCGTGTTATCGTAACTACCAAGTTTGAATGTAACCTGCCCATTTCCCAAAACAAACGAGGAAGAAATCGTCTTTGCCCTGTTATTTTCATAATAGGTTAACGGGGCATGGTCAATAATATCTCCGAATATCGTAGGCAGGTGAATCTCCCCTTTTTCTGACACCGAAAATTTCTCAGGGTCCGAATACCGCATTTTCACCTGCGATACGTCAGCGCCCGGATGCAATATCAGCGAATACTCAATACCTGTGCCTTCATGAAAAGTATAAACAACATCAATGTTATTATAGAGGTTTTTGTAGATTATTTTCTGAAATGCCGAAGCATTGCTTATACATTTACCCGATATGTGATAGTTATAATAATCAGGCATCTTATCTTCTGCCACAACCTGTACGCCGGCATTTGCCCCTACCCATTCCATTTGAACAACAGCCGACCTGTTTTCGTCTTCAGCATCATCGTCCTGTTTTTTATTCCCTCCTTTTTTGCGGGCCATCTCTTCTCTTTCATCTTCCCGTTTAGAATGATGCTCTTTCATCCGGTAAGCCAGGCCGTTTTTTGTAAAAAGGATAACATTGATTCCGCCATCCGTACCATATAAAATGGTATTGCCCGCATCTTTGGTAAGGGCATTGAACTGGCCTTTGTTCTCAATAAATACGTTGCGGGGCCCGATAGAGGCATTCCATTTGGTGGTACCATTCTGAGCAAAGGAAAACGCAACACTGAGAAGTGCTAAAACAGAGAGTAAATATTTTTTCATACAGTGGGGTGGTTTGATTGAATAAAAACAATGCCCTGAAAACTATTTATCATCAAGGACATCAATAAAAATAGACATTTTTCCGAATTACCAAACTAATGTTTTTAATAAGGGTTTCACGCGTTTAATTATCAAAAAAAATCTGTTGTTTTGAGCGGAGAAAGGATTGCATTATCACATCCAATTAAAAACTACATAAAATGAACTTAGGACTACCCGTAAGAGAACACACCGCCCTGCTTGTTATTGATGTGCAGGAGCGCCTGATGCCCGTTATTTTTGAAAACGACAAGGTATTTGCCAACGTAAACAAACTGTTGCGCGGGGCCGGAATACTAAACCTTGAAACCATTATTACCGAGCAATACCCCAAAGGCCTGGGCCATACCTGCAAAGAAATTCAACTGCCCGAAACGCCCAACATCATTGAAAAAACCTGCTTCAGCTCTATGCTAAGCACGTCGGTAAACGACCAGTTAAAGCTAACTAATGTAAAATCGTTGATTATATGCGGGGTAGAGGCTCATATCTGTGTTTTAAAAACCACCTTAGACGCGCTGAAAGCCGGTTACGAAGTGCATGTGGTGGCAGATGCCGTATCATCGCGTAGCAACGAAAACAAGCAACTGGCCATTAAACGCCTCCGCCATGCCGGGGCATATATTACATCGGTAGAAATGATACTTTTTCAACTGCTGGATTACGCAGGTACAGATGAGTTTAAGGCTATTAGTAAGTTGATAAAGTAATGTGTTCAGGTGCGCAGGTGTTCATGGCGAACGTGTGCAGGTGTTCAAGTGTGCAGGTGTTCAGGTAGTCAGGTAGTCAACCCATAAAACCGGTTGTATCTGTTAGTATTAAAACCCTAGCCTAACGAACCATCGGCAAAATAATGTTTTATCCATTCTACATGCTCAACATTAATACCTGAACACTTGAACACTCAAATACATGAGCACTTGCGCACCTGAACACTTGAACACCTGAATACCCATACATCATGAGAAAAAGCCTTCTCTTCCTGTTTATCCTGCTTGTCCCGGATATCACCCGCGCCCAATCAACCACTGCCATTAAAGATGCGCTGGGCCGCGAGTTAATACTGCATGGCCTCAACACCAGCGGCAGCGCCAAGTCCGATACTGCGCACATGCCCTGGATAAAAGAAAGTGATGTAGAGCGCGAGCATACCCAGTTTGGATTTAATACGGTACGGCTGCTTATTTTCTGGGGTGCCATTGAACCTGAAGAAGGTGTTTACAACGAACACTACCTGGCCGAAGTAAAAAAACGGGTGGAATGGTACACCAGCCGACACATGTATGTAATATTTGATATGCACCAGGATGTTTTCGGATACGGCATAGGTGATAACGGCGCCCCTCCCTGGGCCGCCGCGCATGATGCCGTTATTAAACACCTGATACCCAACAAATGGCCATGGTGGATGAAGAATTTAGAACCGAAGATTATTAAATCGTACGTTCAGTTCTTTACTTATAAAAAGCACAAAAACCGGCAACAACATTATATAGCCTGCTGGCAAAAAGTGGCTGGCATGTTTAAAGATAACCCTTACGTAATTGGTTACGACCTGATGAACGAACCCCACGGCGGCAGAGTTATTAAAACACTGGCCGGTGGCTTTGAACGCCGCCAGCTTTCGGCCATGTATAAAAGACTGATACCGGCTATAAGGGCAATAGACACCACGCATTATATATTTTTCGAGCCGCGCTCGTTCGGTGTAAATTTCGGAATGTCCAGCCACTTGCCTAAGGTGTATGACACACCGGCCGGACATCCCAAACTGGTTTACTCTGCCCATTGCTATTTAAAGTTTGTAGATATAGGTGGCGATTATAAGCCCAAACATGTTAAAGAAATGCCCCATTGGTTTGCCGCCCGCGACCGCGAATTGAAAAAACAGCAATGCCCCCTGATGATTGGCGAATTCGGCCTTTCACCAAAGAAAAAAGATTTTGATGCTTACCTGCACGACCTTTTCCGCCTGGCCGATGAGCGCCATGCCTCCTGGAGCTACTGGAGCAATGACCACGGCGGCTGGAGCCCGCTGAAACCCGATGGCGCCCCCACTCCTATCCTGCAGGAACTATTACGCGTTTATCCGCAGGCCACTGCCGGCCATCTGCTGAGTTATAGCTACGACCCGGCATTAAAAGCTTTTGAAATGGAGTTTGTAAGCGACTCATCCATTAAAGGTAATACTGAAATTGCCGTGCCGCGTTCCCTGTTTCCAAACGGTTATAAATTAGTTGTAACCGGTACCACACCGTGGGCCAGCCAGGCAGATGACCGCACCAATACCCTTAAAATATCTGTTACTGAAAACAGGGCGCATGTAGTTGTTAAGCTTTCACCTGAGTAGTTATACAAAACATGTAAAAACCCACATAATTGTGGGGCGCTGTTCAAGCAAAAAATCTTAATATTGCGTGGCAAGCAGTATTTGTGTAACCATTAAATACAGTTTAATTAATTCTATAACATAAATAAAGCCCTGCATATGGAAACCGAAGTATTGGAAGAAAAAGTTACAGACTATAATAAAATCTTTAACGAGAAAGACTATAGCAAACGGGCCGGTGAAGGTGGGGCACAAAAGGCAACCAACAATTTTTACACCCTTGTAACTGAATTTTACGAAAAAGGATGGGGCGAATCTTTTCACTTTGCCCCCCGTTTTAAAGGAGAAAGTTTTAAAGCCAGCATTATCCGCCACGAACATTTTTTAGCAGTAAAACTTGGTTTGTCGTCTAAAGATAATGTCCTGGATGTTGGTTGCGGTGTAATGGGGCCTGCCCGTAACATAGCACATGTATCAGGCGCTCACATTACCGGTATTACCATTAATGCATACCAGATTGAGCGTTGCAAAATTTTGAATAAGGCCTCTACCGTTAACCATTTGCTGGATGTAAAGCAGGGAGATTTTATGGCTATGCCTTTTCCTGATAATACTTTTGATAAAATGTACGCCATTGAAGCAACCTGCCACGCCCCCAGCCTGGTTGGTGTATACAAACAGGTAATCGGCAAACTAAAACCCGGTGGCAAAGCCTGCTTTTACGAATGGGCAATGACCGACAAATACGACCCCAATAATCCTGAGCACGTTCAGATTAAAAAGGATATTGAATATGGTAACAGCATTTGCGAACTAAGTACCACCGCCGAAATTGATGTGGCAATAAAAGAGGCCGGATTTATTAAAGACGAAACCATTGACCTGGTACACGCTAATTACGGTAATGATGTACCGTGGTATTTAACGCTGCAAAGCGGCTGGTCATTATCACAAACGCGCCATACCAAAGTGTTTCGCACATTTACTCAATATATGCTGAACACTTTAGAATTTCTCCATATTGTCCCGAAAGGAACCGGCGAAGCTCACCGCATTCTGATTATAGCGGCAGATAGCCTGCCTGCCGGTGGTAAGCTGGAAATATTTACGCCTATGTATTTAGTTTGCGTAAGGAAGCCCGAATAAAGGCCCCTCTTCCTTCCCTTTCATAACTCTTCGGAAGATGGTTTTTGCGCTTCGTTTTTCAAGCGAAGCGCTGAAAAACGAAGAATATCCCCCGCTGGCGGGGGTGTAGGGGCAATGTCATTGACTTAGTAGCGCGTTTATAGAAGATGACCACATGCGACCCCGGATGGGGTCGAAGCTTTATAGNNGGTAAAGTGACCTTACTTTTTGTTAAGTCAATGACATTGGGGTGTAGGGGGTGGTGAGTATCCGTAATTAACGAACGCGTCAACTGCGAAAGCCGCATCTTCCGAACAGCTATGCCTCCCTTTCGGCGAAAGGAGATGCCTATTGCCAGAGGAAAGGGGCGGCCTCTACCTCAACAAAGTAACACTCCCCCTCTTCTCTTCATCCTGTCCCAAATCTATCAGGTGAATATTAATACGGTAAACATAAACACCTTCAGGGGCTTTTTCGCCTTTGTAATTTCCGTCCCAGGGGTAAAGGCCATCATGTACTTTTTCGCCCCACCGGTCAAATATCTGGAAAGATAATAACGTGGCGCCCTCCTGCATTTCTACATAAAACACATCGTTAACACCATCGCCGTTAGGTGTAAAAGCATTAGGTATAAAGTAATCTTCAGATGGCAAAACAGTTAAACCCTGCGTCATCGAATCAGGGCATCCTAACTGGTTATAGGCATACAGCGTGGTATTATACTGCCCGTATTGCGTAAAGTTAAACTGGGAATTAAAATCGGTAGAAGTACCGATACTTTGATTGCCATTACCCGCCACACTAAAGTTCCACAAATACTTTACCGCATTTTGGCTTTGATTAGTGAAACTTACTAAACTCAGCGGCGGCTGAATAACTGTAGCTGAAGATGTAAACGCCGCAACAGGATCGGGAATTACGTTAATCAGGTCATTCATCGTAGTATCATAAATACATTCCGGCGATAACGCCACCTGGAAAGAAACTGAATAAACCCCTGCTGCAAGATAACTATGGCAGGTATTCTGTGTGCCCGAAGTATCTCCATCGCCAAAGTTCCAGATGTACCCAATGGTATTACCTACCGGTGCACTGGTAAAGCATACTTCTACATTCGGGCACCCGGTCAAAGTATCCGCGGTTAATGCCGGATGCGGCGGGCTCGAAAAAACATTTACAACGTTGGTAATGGCGCTATCGCAACCATTGTTTGCTACGTTCAATGTAATATCATGGTTACCGGGTGTTAGCCAGTTAACCAGCAACGGCCCCTGCCCGGTATCAGGCACTGCCGTGCCGCCGTTAAAATTCCAGTTATAAGTAGATATAGAGCCACCATTGCCGGTATATGTTACTGTACTGTTTTGCCCAATACACACCGGCCCGGTGGCGGTAAACCACGCGGTCGGGTAATTAAATACAGCAACAGTAACAGTGTCAAGCGTTATGCAGTTGCTGTTGCTGCCTGTAACGCTGTAGGTGGTTGTAACCAGCGGCGTGGCCACAACAGTGCTGCTATCGGTATTGCTTAGAGTAGGGTTGGCTGCCCAGCTATAAATAGTGGCATTGGCAGCATTCAGCACCGCACTGCTGCCCACACATATGGTGGTGTAAGGCGTTAAAGTCATACCCGGATAGGGTTTAACCAGTACCGTTTGTGTATCGGGTAACGAGTAACACCCACCGTTGCTTACAACAAGTATAATAGTTTTAATACCCGGAATTTGCCAGCTTATATTCAACGGGCCCGGACCTGTTAACGGAATGCCGGTGCCACCATCAAAATCCCAGGTGTAGCTGTAGCCCGGTGGGGCATTGCCGGTATAAACTATATTCGAGTTGCTCCCCTCGCACTCCGGCGATACAGCTGTAAATGTTGAGGTTGGCGGAAGAACAACCGTAATATTCATAGTGGTATCTTTGGTACAAGGCCCGGCAACAATAGTAAGCGTCACCGGAAAATTACCCGTTGTGCTGTAAGTATGCGTGGGGTTCCGGGCAGTTGAGGTACCACCATCGCCAAAACTCCATTGCCACGATGAAATACCACCCGCAGGTGTTGAAATATCATGAAAATCCACTGGGTCGCCTTTGCAGGCAAATGAAGCAACAAAGTTGGGCTTGGGATTGGTGCCCGCTATTAAAGTATCTACCGAAAAATTACAGGGTACGTTACCATGGGTGGTCATATTAACTACATATTCTCCCGGCTCGTCAATAATTACCTGCTGGTTGGTGCTGCTGCCCACAATGCCGGGCCCTGTCCAGCTATAAGTGGCACTGCCTGCAGGTGCCGTCAGGGTATCCGGCTGTCCGCAGTCAACAGCCGCCGTTGCGGTTAATTCTGAAGGTGCGCACTCGGCACTTATATAAGCATAAGCGTAATGCTTACCTGCACAACCTTTGGGTATACAGCCACGGGTAGTAAAAGTAATGGTAACCGTTTGCCCGATGTAGTTAACCAGCGGAACCACCACAGACGACCACGGTTTATAAAAAACAGAATCGGCACTGGCAGTAAAGCCGCCAATAATGGCTGCCGTGGTAGCATCCACTTCATAAGTGGCACAGGTAACGGTATCGCCATTACCTGCAAACATGTGGATGTTAAAGTAAGCCTGCTCACCCTCGGTGTGGTTGCCATTAAACAAAACCACCGCATAATGATATATAAAGTTTGCATTTGACGGGGTAACTACAAACGAATATGAAATACTCTCACCATCGCCCGTTTTTGCATCGCTTACATCCTGCCACATGTTGCCTATGCGGGCGCTGTAAGCATCACCCGCCCAAACTGTTGGCATATTAAAGCCATAATTGACCAGGTTAACATCATTGCCACCGGCGCTGGTGGTAATAATCTGGTTCCACTCATTAATGCGGTCGTTCACAGGGTCATCATTGGGCCCCTGGTTAAAACCTGTGGAATTGTATGGGTTGGTAGGGCTACACTTGCAATTACCATTGCTTTCCACCTCCGAACACTGGTCTAACGAATAAGTACCGGTCCAGCCCGTAAAATTACCTTCCGAGAAATCAGCATTAACACAACCCTGGGCATGTACCTGAACGAACGAAATACATAAACCCAGGCAAATCAGGCACGGTAAAAGAACAGGATGTATGTATTTATTTTTCATTTCATTTTTGGCCTCGCAGCCGCAACTGAATTAATATAATGTAAACATAACAAAGGGTCGGCGGCAAGGTTCTTATGGTTTGTTAAATATGCCTTATACGCATCTGTTAGCAATACCTGCCAAACCTTACAAACGCAAACATTTCAGAGGCACCAACGAAAAAACAAGGGGAGTATTGCTACTAAAAAATGGTTTTTAACATCGTTTTTAGTAATTTCAATATATGGTGGAAACATCCGTATTCAGAGAGCGCTACAGAAATGAGTATATCGGAAAATATTATTCAGGCAGGCTGCATTTTGTTTTTATTACGTTATGGTGCGCCTGTGGTATAGGGATATGCCTTTATTACATCCAGCGGCCAACACTTTTGCAACTGGCCGTTATACCTCTCACTTTTCTTTACACCAATCTGTTTGAATACCTCGGCCACCGTTACCCCATGCACCACCGCACCCGGTTTTTGCAGGCTGTTTTTAAGCGGCATACTTTACAGCACCACCACTTTTTTACAAGTGACTACATGAATTACGATTCAGTAAATGATTTAAGGATAGTGCTCTTCCCTCCCGTTCTCCTCATTTTCTTTTCAGCATTTTTCGTGGCTCCAGTCTTCGCCATTATTTATCATTTCTTCTCGCTGAACGCTGCTTTGCTATATGTGGCAACCACCCTGGCTTATTATTTGAATTACGAGTGGCTGCATCTGGCTTATCATCTGCCCCAAACACATTGGGTTTACCGGGTACCCGGCGTCCTGACATTGCGAAAACTCCATTTTCGCCATCACGATCTCCACCAGATGGATAAATCCAACTTCAACATTAGCTACCCCGTGTTTGATTTTATTTTCAGGACCTTGAAATAACCAAACAGAATAATAGCAAGGGGCTGGCGAAAGTCAAAAACAAAAAACAATGACTATCCGCATGATTACCTAATTAACGGCTAAAGCCAAAATTCTTTATTTAATAACCCCCACTCTGAAGAGTGGGGCAACATATAGCCCCGACTTTTAAGGGATTAGGAAAAGAAGGAAAGGCTTTAGCCGTTAACGTATTTGGGTAATCATGCGGATAGTCAAAAGCAAAAGGAATTTTCATCCTCTCTTCTTTAAACTTAAAACGGCCAGGTGCTTATGCACCTGGCCGTTTTTAAAATTTGCAACCATTGTTATTTCTTACCGCCATGGTTGCCACCTGATGGATGGCTTGCAGCCTTGGGTGCACTATGCTGTGCAGCCTTATGCTGTTGAGATGTATTTTTAGGAGCACTGCTTTGTTGTTTAGGCGCACTTGCTTTTGACCCGTTGCTTTTAGGTGCACTGGCCCCTTCGCTTTTGGGTGCTGTGGCAGCGGCGCTATGCGTTTGGCCTGGTGAGGCAGTATGGCTGCTGCTTGCTGCCGCGCTTTTTGAAGCCGCACCACTTGAACTGTAATGCTTGCCGTTGGTAGTGTTCATAGCCGTAGTAGCGGGCTTGCCATGGTTGGCCGAAGCGTAGGCACTTTTATCCTGGCTTGCTGCTTGCTGATGCGATTGTTGCTCGGAAGTAGCTTGGGCGTGTGGTTCATTTGCAGCCGCGGCTTCCTGTGCGTTAGGTTGCACGGAAATGCCCCCTGAACCGTTAAAACTTGCATGGCTGGTTGAATTGCTTACCCCTGCGTTGCTTTGATAGGTGTTATGAATAACGGTAGTATTAACATTAACAACCGCTGTGTTATACCTAAAAGCGCCGCCTTCCCAACGGCCGCCGTAAAAGCCTGAGCCGCCGTATCCATATCCATAATTAACGCCGCCATAAAAACCGATGTGCTCTCCCCAGTAACCACCGTGCCATCCGTAATAGCCGCCCGCAAAACCCCAGTAACCGGGTGTCCATAAATAACCATGGCGCGGAGGAGATAACCAAACACCGGGCACCCAGTAATATCCACCCATACCCCAGGCCCAGTAGCCGGGCGTCCACATATAACCATCGTACGGGCAGGCCGGCTGGGTGTACACCGGCATTTCGGGCGGCGCAACCGTTATGCTGGCCTTAGCCGCCGGAGCACTGCTATTATCAGAATAATAAACATCATCCTGGCTGAAGGCCGTTGAATACCCCAGGCAGCAAATAGAGAAAATAAACAGTAGTTTTTTCATGCAGTTATTTGTTGTGTTTCGGTTTGACTACCAAAACCGTTCCAGTTTAATGGAATAGTCGTTGGTTGTTAAATTTTTAGCAATAAATTACATGACGCAATGTAAAAATAATTTTGAATGGGGTGAAATTGAGGAGGGCGCATATCAAATTGTCGTTCGATAGACAAGTGGTTGGCGGGGACGCCATACCACGAGGACACCCGGTTTGGCGTCCCCGCCAACCGGAACATCTGCGGATAGCGACAATTCTATCTAACTTCCCCACCAACTAAATCGCAATTTGGCCTGCTTTTTTGCCTTTTTGACGATTATATAACCGTCTGGCTTAATAAGGGACAAAAAAATAACTACTGCCGAAGTAGAATTTTTTCGACAGCAAATAAACCGCCAGGGAAAGTATCTTTGAAAAAAAACTATTCTATACGGGATTCCCATTATAAATGGGATCACCAATGTGTTTTTCAGGCACTACAAATTCCTTCGCAACTTCATACTTTCCACCTAGAATTTGATTGGGGCTCAAGGCACCAGTTTGTCGCAAGGCTTTGTAGGCGGTGACACCAAAGTTAGATATTTTGTTTTACAGCGCCGCGCTGTATTAGAATTTGATTTGCACCCATTGAGGAAACCCCCGAAGATAGATTTGTCCTGAGCCATCTTATTGCTAATCACGCACGCTGGCTTCACTTCCTTCCTTTTTAACAGATTGATATCCCTGACAAGATTAAATTCGTTTCTTAATTGTTAAAAAACTATGAAGAAATTATTACCCCTTTTCCTCTGCCTGCTTTCGCTGAATGTTATGGCACAATATGCAAATGGAAAGATAAAAATATATTTTGACCGTGCAGTTGATAATGCGGTGCAGGGCAATTATCCGGCAGTTCAGTTGTGGAGTACCTGGGGCGATACCCTGGCAGCTTATATTGACCGCGCCAACATATCGGTAGACGTGGCCTGCTACGATTTTACCGAAAGCACAGGCAATCCTTCCGTTAATAATGTCGCCACCGCAATTAACAGTGCATATACACGAGGCGTTGTAGTGCGTTGGATTTATAACGGCAGTTCATCAAACACAGGGCTTACCCTGCTTAACAGTGGCATTAAAACATTGGCAAGCCCACAGGGCACCGGATATAACATTATGCACGATAAGTTTGTGGTTATTGACGCAGGCTCAACCAATACCGATGCTCCTGTTGTATGGACCGGCTCGCCCGATTGGTCGCAGGAGATGCTGGACTCTGATTACAACAACATCATCATTTTTCAGGACCAGCCCCTGGCAAAGGCTTATACTGCGCAGTTTAACCAAATGTGGGGCGGCACAGGCTCTTCACCAGTTACCGCCAACGAAAAATTCGGCTCTCACAAAGCAGATCTGGGTCCACATATCTTTACTATCGGAGGCTCGGAAGTTGAGTTATATTTTAGTCCTACAGATAGTACTAACGACCATATCCTGGACGTAATTAACAGCGCCAACTCGCAGCTTTTTTTCGGTGTTTACACTTTTACCGAATCGGCTGATGCTACCGCTATTGTGGCCCGGAAAAACGCAGGAGTAATTACTGCAGGCGTGGTAGATAGCTATTCTTATACCTTCTCGGCAACTCCTATTCTTACGGCCGGATTAGGTAATATGGTTAAAGAATATGTTGAACCGCCAAATCAACCCTGGTGCCTTTATCATAACAAGTATGTTATTGCCGATGCATGTGATGTTACGAGTGACCCCCAGGTATTAACCGGTTCCCATAACTGGACCAGCAGCGCAGACGAGGAAAATGATGAAAACACCGTAATCATTCACAACGCCGACGTAGCCAATATCTATTACCAGGCCTTTATTCATGATTTTGACAACATTGGCACCAACAATCAGCTTACGCCGTGTGTTGTTTCAAATCCATGTGCCAACGCGGTTTCGGCTAACGCGGCAGTGGTAAGTAATGTAAGCTGTAGCGGGCAAAGCAATGGCAGCGCAGTGGTGCATGCCTCAGGTTCAAATCCTCCGTTTACTTTTAAATGGAGCTCATCTCCTGCTCAAACAGATAGCGTATTAAGCAATGTTGCAGCCGGTAGCTATACAGTTACGGTTACCAACTCTTCCAGTTGCACAGCCACCGCTTCAGTAACTATTTCAGCTGGGGTTACTGTGGGTGTTTCAGTAACTGAAACCAATCCAACCTGCAATGGGCAGCTTACCGGTACAGCCACAGCAACCGGTACAGGTGGCACTTCGCCTTATAGCTACGCATGGAGCACTTCACCGGGCCAGCAAACCGCTGCTGCCACAGGGCTAGGGGCAGGCACATATACCGTTTCAGTTACCGACCATAACGGTTGCAGCATCAGCGCAACAGCCACCATTACACAACCATCTGCTATTAATATAAGCGGCAGCGTAACCAACGAAAGTTGTTTAAACGGCAGTAATGGTAATGTAACAGTTACCGTAACAGGCGGAGCAGGTAATTATCAATATTTATGGAACACCACCCCACAGCAAAGTGCGGCTACTATCAGTAATATAATTGCCGGCGGTTATACAGTTACTGTAACAGATGGTAATAATTGCACAGCCAATAAAACCTTTACAGTAACACAACCCAACAGCGGGCTAAGCCTTACAACCAGCACCAACAACGCCAGTTGCGGCAGCAGCAATGGTTCAGCTACCGTCAGCGTTTCAGGTTCAACAGGTTCCCTTACCTACTCATGGAATGGCGGAGGAAACACTGCTACTTACAGTAACCTGGCAGCAGGTAATTATTCAGTAACCGTTTCAGAAACCGGGGGCTGTTCTGCAACAGCAGGCGCTATCGTTAATTCGGCCGGTGGCCCTTCAGTAGTCGCCAGTTCTGCAAACACCACCTGCGGAAACAGCAATGGCTCGGCCACTGTTTCAGTAAGCGGCGGTGCAACACCATATACGTATAACTGGAGCAATGGCGGCACTGCCATTTCCATTTCCAACCTTTCATCCGGCAACTTTAGCGTTACCGTGGATGATAACAACGGTTGCGAATCTATTGCCAACGTTAACGTAGCTGCCAGCAACGGCCTGGTATTAAATATTACCTCAACAGCAGCAAGCTGCAGCCAAAGCAATGGCACGGCAACAGTTACCGTTAGCAATGGCACCAGCCCAACATACGCCTGGAGCAACGGGGCCACAACCGCCGGTATAAGCAACCTTAACGGTGGCACAGTAAGTGTAACTGTAAGTGATGTTACCAGTTGCACTGCCAGCGCCAGTGTAACCGTTGGCAGCGGTTCAGGAGGCACCCAATTAACCGTTACTACCGATAAGAATAACATCTGCCAGGGCGACAGTGCCCACATTTGCGCCAACACAGGCTTCAATACCTACCTGTGGAGCAGCAACCAAAGCACCAGTTGTATATACGCCGGTCAAACCGGTAACTATGTAGTAACCGCAGTTGATAACAATGGTTGTTCTTCTATTTCAACGCCTGTTATTATTACTGTTTACCCGCCACCCGTTGCAAGCTTTGGAACCAACGGCGATACCTTGATAGCAACATCAGGCAGCAGTTACCAGTGGTATTTAAACGGCAATACTATAGGCAGTGCCATAAATGAGGAATATGTAGTTGCCCAACCCGGTAACTATTCCGTACAGGTAACCGATGCCAATGGCTGCACAGCCACCAGCACCAGCCGCTATATAAACCCTACCGGTATAAATAACATAACCACTAACCAATTCATTAACGTTTACCCCAATCCGCTGCAAAGCGGCAACTGGCAACTTGAAGTAAGTAACGACTGGCTTGGCAGCAATGCCGACCTGTATGATGCCAGCGGCAAAGCAGTGTTACACACCGAAATAAAGAACCTTAAAACTGAACTGCAAATAAATATAGCACAGGGTATTTACCTGCTTAAAGTAACAGGTAACGGACGCAGCATGGTAAAGAAGCTGGTGAAGTTATAGACCGGAGATTTGGCAACTTTTTAAAAGTTGTGAAATCCGATATCTATAATTATGGCAGGCTTAGATGTAATAATAGCTTCTAAGCCTGCCATTTATAATAATGCACCTCCCTGCCGGTAGTGCCATCTTCATTAAAATTCATAACCGCATAGGCAGGGGCAAATTGCTGGTGGTTGTATCTAATCAACCTGCAAATTCCATTTCAATAATGTACGTTTTAGCCTATTCAACCTTTAAAAAAATGCAAAAACGATTAAGAAAACACAGGTTGTTAAAACCTGCAGGCTATGTAAATTTTTCGTATTATCGCAGTTCTCCGGTAAAAGTGCTAAGGAGACCCATTATATAACTATAAAAACCATTTGAATGAAAAAAATTTTCTACTCATGTTTAATATTCCTGGCAGTGCTGGATAGCCGGGCACAGGACACCCTTCAATTTAACCAGTCATCCATTAACTGGCCAACACCAGCAGGCGGCGTTGTTAGTGGTGGCACCCAATTAGGCTTTAACGGCATAAGCAGTATAGGCGCTATCATAGGCGCAAGCGCCAATAGCCAGGCATGGGTTTTGATAGACATGAACGGCGACAAAAAACCCGACCTGGTAGTTACTTCCGCTTACGGAGGTACTGGTCAAACCGAATTTACGGGTGGCTGGCAGGTTCACCTTAATACCGGTGCAAGCTTTTCAAACACAGTTACAACATGGGCAACACCAGCTGCAGTAACAGGCGTACCAACTGAAGGAGTATATTATACCAGTAATGTATCCACTACTGCTTCAGCCCTTGGTACCCAATCATGGGACATGGTTGATATGAACGGCGATGGTTTGCCAGACCTCGTGGTTACTGGTGAAGTAGGCGCACAATTCGGCGCAGGTACTGTTAACCAAAACTGGCAGGTTTATTTAAATACCGGCAATGGCTTTTCGTCTATTGCTACTACCTGGGTTACCCCAACAGGTGGAATCACACTTAGCGGTGGAAGCGGAACTGTACTGGGCTTTCCTTTTACCAGCGGAACCTCTGCTGCAGGCGATGAAAACTTCAGCTCCTCATGGAGTTTAGTGGATATCAATGGCGATGGAAAACCTGACTTGGTAGTTACCGCAGGCTATACAGCTACCGGAGCTACTGAAGATGAAATCGGATTCAAAGAGCAATGGAATGTATATATGAATACTGGTTCCGGCTTTGCAGTCAACCCAACAACCTGGTATACCCCATCCGGCGGCGCTATTGTAGGCAGCGATTCTCTCGGCTTTAACGCCATCAGCAATATAGCTACCGGCCAATCTGCCGGCAGCGCATCATGGAGCCTGTTAGATATGAACGGCGATGGAAAACCCGACCTGGTTGTTACTGGTGTTTTGGGAGCCAGCAGCGTTTCGGAAGTAGGTGCTAATGTATGGCATGTTTATATCAATAACGGCACCAGCGGTTTTGCAACCAGTCCAATTACATGGGCAACGCCAAATGGTGAGGGCTATGTTCCTGCAGGTGGGAGCACCGCTATTGGTATTAACGGTATTTCAAATGTTGGGGTCTACCCCGCACAGGGAGTTAACAGCCAAAGCTGGGTAGTTCAGGATTTAAACGGAGATGGCAAGCCTGATTTGGTTGTTACTGCATCGCTTGGCACCCAGGGCCCTACTGAATTTAGCCCGGGCACTGCAAATTGGTTTGTATACTTAAATACCGGCAGCGGCTTTAGCAGCAATGGAACTTACTGGTTTATACCGGGCGGTGGCGAAACAACTACAGCAGGTGGTTACCTGGGTTTTAACTACACCTCAGATGTGGCATCTACAACAAATGGCGATGCGGTAGGCAGCTATAGCTGGTCAACAATAGACCTGGAAGGCAATGGTTTTCCTGACTTAGTATTGGAAGGAACTTTGGCCAGTGCTGGTAATACTGAATATAGCGCAACCAGCAGCCCTTACTGGACGGTTTACAGAAATGCCAGCGCACCACCGGAAGATACAACAAAAGATACTTCAACCATCGGTATTAAAAACATCGAAACATCTTTTGCATGTAACCTATATCCTAACCCAAACAACGGAAACTTTAAACTGGTATTCAGCGACAACATTGAACGTAATGTTGATGTAACAGATGTTACCGGTCAAACACTTATAAGCAATTTACATGTTGCCCGGCAAGCTACAATATCTATGCCTTCGTTTGCACAAGGCATTTACTTCGTAACCGTCCGCGATACTAACGGGGCTTCGAAAGTAATGATGATGAGCGTTGAAAAGTAACACCACAAAAGTAAAAACGAATAATTAAAAGAGCGGACTACGCGGTATTAAAACACCGGCAGTCCGCTCTTCTTTTTATGCCGGTTCACAAATTGGCACGCAACAGCCGGTTCACGCAAAGAACGCAAAGGAATACAGCGCAAAGAACCGCAAAGAATTATAAAAACCTTTGCGGTTCTTTGCGTCACTCTTTGCGCCCATTTGAGCGTAGCTTCCAGCTACGCTCTGCTATGCTCGTAGCGTCCCGCTACTGTATTTATTCCCTCTGGGCGATAAAATGCATTTTCGTATTACTTAATCTTCACCACCGGGTGTGTAAATTGCTTCTGCTGGTCAATGCGTACAAAATACTCTCCCTCATTCAACCCATCCAGGTTTGGCAGGCTAAAAATTTCAAAAGTGTTGGCCCGCACATACACCTGCTGGCCGTAAACTTTGCGGCCCAGCATATCAAAAAGCTCAATCGTGCGGTTCCCCTCATTCGCACTGTAAAGCGATACATTCAACTGCGATGTAAAAGGGCTGGGGTACACCGCCGCATCATCGCTAAGGCGCAAAATATTGCCGTTATAATTAGTGGCCAGCAATAAATATGCATTATAAAAATTAGGTATGCCGTATCCATGGTTATTATCAGGTGTCCAGAAATGGTCGGCGCTAATCATAATGGCATCCTTAATTTGTTGCGCTGTTTTGGTAGGGAAAGCCTGCCACAAACAAGCCGCACAACCAGCCAGTATGGGGCAGCTGAACGAAGTACCGCTGTTATAATACGGCTGCCCCCATATAAGCACCGCTGCCATTGAACCCTGTGCGCAAAGGTCTGGCTTAATACGGCCCGCCGAGTTAGGCCCCCGGCTGCTAAACGCCGCCACATTCTCAGCCGAATCAACTGCACCCACTGCAATAATACTATCGCCATCAGCAGGCGCATCAATATAATACCAGGGGTATTCACCCTCATTACCCGCGCTGTTAAATACCAGCATACCCTTACTTGCTGCGGTGTTGCCTGCCATGGTAATCATGGTTTTATTACCATTCAGGTCGGCGTAGGTATGGTTGCCTATACCATCGGCAAAATAATTATAACCTAATTGTGTGCTTAATATCTGCGCCCCCATGCTATCTGCCCGCTCAGCGGCGGCATCCCAGTAATACTCTTCCATCACCCACTCAACAACATTGTCCTGCGTATGGTATAAAGCAAAACTGGCATCCGGCGCCGAACCCACATACTGATAAGGAATATTCCCTGCAACACAGCCAAAGGTTTGGGTGCCATGCGCGGTTGTGGTGCCGTATGCATCAGCAATTGAATCATTATAAATAGTTTCCTGCGGATCGACAAAATTCCAGCTATCCAGTATCCGCGGCCGTACCGAGTCGAACGCGTGCTGCGTATCAACTCCGTTCCAACCGTTATCCATCATAGCAATAAGCATCCCCTGCCCCTGGTAACCCATCTGGTGCAACAGGTCGCCGTTCATCATGTTAAGCTGGTGGTAAGCTATGCCATGCACATCCGGGTAAATTATCTGCTGGTTAACCGGTGTGCCGGGCCCTTCCAGGTTATTGTTTTGGTTCAGCGCCTTAAAAGGATAGGTTATAATAGGGGCAATACTATCCACAAAACTAAATTGCTTAATGGTATTAATATACGAGGTATCATTAATTTCCACCACAACCATATTAAACCACTTTAAAGATTCAACCACACGGGTAATGTATGGCGTAATACTATCAACATAAGCCGGCGACACCGGAAGGTCGCTGCTATCAGGCACCAGCCCCTGGTTGCTGCGCCGGTTTAACGATTGCTGCGATAAAAACTGTAACGGGTTACTAAGCGAATAGGTATTGTTCTGCTTATCCTTAAACTTTACCCAATAGTACAGGTAACTAAGGTTCTGGCTAAAAACGGTTGAACTGAAAAGCAACAGGCAAACAGAAAAAAAAAGGCCCTTCATGGTTTACGGATAATGTTGAACAGCCCACATGTGAATACTAAAGCCCGAGGCAGCACCGGTGTCCCAGCCATAATTAATATTGCCCGCAATAGATCCGTTATTTTTACTCAACGATTCCCACTCCTGGTAAATCATACCCACGTTTTGCGCATAAACCTCGGTGCGCACTTCTTTCTCCAGCTGACTTATATTATTTACTTCCGAGGCCACTATAGCGTTAGGATAAGTAAGGCCGTTAAGCATTAAACTGGTGTCCACATTCCCGTAGTAATAATTCCAGCCCTGAAAAATGGTATAGGCCGAGTTGGGGTTATTATCAACCGGCACATACAAATTGCCGTTCCAGCCCTCGTTAAGCGCCGGTGGAAACACCAGCTTAATAAACCTGATATCATTCTCCACCACCTGCATATTGGTCATGGTGCGCAGGCCGTAAGTAACATAAGGTGACCCCCACTGTGCATTGGCATTAGGCCGGGTGTAATAAGTAACCAGAAAGTTTACCGAATCAAGCAGGTCATGTATCGTATCGCCAAACACCGCCATCATCTGGTATTGCGCCGTATCGCGGTTATAGTTAATGCCGTCGTAATTAAAGGTTACTGAATCAACATTATAAATAATATAATGTCCCGAGTCGATAGGATAGTAATTGTATTGGTAGTTAACCGTAAAGTTGTTGTTATTATTCTTTTTGCATGCCGCAAAACCCAGCAACACCGCAAACAAAACCCAAAAAGCAACCCTACCCAAAGCGTTTCTGTAACTCATTGAAAATAAAGATAGGAAAAAACTGAATACCATAGAGTTACATGGACACGCCTGATACAAAGTTCTTAAAATACGCTGCTGAGAAGAAATCCTGCCCTTCAAATCCGCAATCATAAATCAACAATTAAAATTCATAAAACCCCTCTGTCCTTCTTGTCCTTATTGTCCTTTTGTGAGTCACAAAAGGACAAGAAGGACAAGAAGGACACGCACTTATTTTTTTGTTTTTTGGAAACTGGAGATAGCTGTTCCGTCTCCCCCTGGACCTAACAGGGTTTTTAAGCCATAAGGGCAACCGGTAACCGGCAACTCAGCGGTAAAACATTACAATCTCCACTTTTATACAGTTTTTAAATAGAACCTGTTGATAAAAATAATTTTCATTTTATTAACTACCAGCAATAATTTATGCATCTTTGTCCAATAAGTTCTTTGAAAAATGTTTTGGTTCTAAACACTATGTGAAGTTCACTTGAAAGCCTGCAAAGGCAACCTGAAAGGGTTTATTAACACCACACCATTGTTCATTATATCACAGTTATACGCGGTACATTAAACGCCGTTATACGCCTGATGCTAATTGACATTGTTACACTGTTATTATACATGCTTCAAATCAATCAACTATTATTGATTAATTGGCAGAAAATTAAGTGAGTGAATGGGAACATCGTTTACGCACTTAGTGTTTAGGGTTTTCTAGATCCGGTGAGGGTTTAATTTGGGCGCCGTTGCCGATAGGCAGAGGCAATTCCGCCTCTAAATAAAACCAAATGCCATGTCTAGAAGACAACAAAGCCAAAACATTGATAGGTTGATACAAGGTATCGATACTGTCGCCCAGAACCGGTGTTCCCTTTCGGGAGAAGACTTAAAAATTCTCACTGAAGCGATGACTCTTCTTCGAAATCTGAAGCAAAAAAAAGGCAAAACCAACAAGGAAGTACTAATCGTATTAGTCCAAGTTGTTGAATTGCTTGCTAAGTTTTTTAAAAACGATTCAGATAATTAGATGATAAGACGCTCCAGAAAACCGAACACTCCTTAATTTTTTCATACAACCATGGATTTAGGATCAGCAATAAAAAATATACGAAAGCAAAAGCGGCAAACTCAGGGAGAGTTCGCCGCTCGATGCGGTATTTCGCAAACATACTTGTCACAGATTGAGAATAATCAGAAAGAACCCAATCTTTCAACTTTAAAATTAATTAGCGAGCAACTAAAATTACCTCTGCCAATTCTTTTTTTCCTATCTATGAATGAGGAGGATGTGCCGAGCAATAAGAGAGACGCATTTGCTATAATAAGACCTTCGATAAACTCATTGGTAAATGAATTCTTCTCAGTTTAAAAAATCTCAATTAAAACATCTTTGTGCGATTCTTGGATGTCAAACTTTGGAACTGGAATACATCACAACGCATATTAATGATTATTATAAAGAATGGTTTGAAAAGAAGAAAAGCAACGAAACCGGAGATTATAAGACATATAAAGACGGAACAATAAAACAAAGAGCAATCAGGCCTTCATTGAGAAAACTGAAAGTCATTCAATCCCTTATTAAGGATAAGATTCTTGTGCCTATTACGCTACCGGATAATATACATGGAGGAGTCAAAGGAAAAAACAACGTAACAAATGCCAAACCGCATCAAGGCAAAAAGTATAAATTCACAACAGACCTACAGAATTTTTACCCGAGCATAAAACATAAACAGGTTTACAACACTTTCATACTTTTGGGATACTCGGATCATCTTGCTCATTGGCTCACAAAGCTTACCACTTGGAAATATGAATTACCCCAAGGAACCCCTACAAGCACCCATATAGCAAATCTCGTATTTCTTGAAACAGACAAGAAATTAATAGAACTTGCAGAACGGCACAATCTCACTTATACCAGGTATGTTGACGATTTAACTTTCTCTTCTCAACAGGACTTTAAATCAATCCTTAATGACATTTTGAATATTGTTCAAGAAAGCGGATTTAATATAAGTTATCGAAAAACAAAATACAGTGGAAATCAAGTGGTAACTGGCATTGAAATTTTCAATAATTCAATAGATGTACCTAAAAAAATAAAAGTTAAAGCCAAGGAAGAAAAACTATCGGGAAATAGTATAAAACCCTATACAAATTATTTAGAAATGGTGCGACGCACAAATCGCAAGAAGTAAACCCCGTCATTGCGAGGCCCTGCGAAGCAATCCTGTATTTGATTTGGCACATGGCCCGAATACAAGATTGCTTCTTCGCAAAACCTCATCGCAATGACGCATCTTTTGAGCGTTGTTCGGGTTGCCGATAACGCAAAAACTTTTACAAACCCCGTGTCCATCTTGTCCTTCTTGTCCTTTTTGACAGTACCGCTGTCCAAACGGACAAAAAGGACAAAAAGGACACGCGCCTAAATGCATTTTTCGTACTCGCCTTGGTTAATGCAGTTAAATAATTCGTAGTTCTTCAAAAAGCGCCGAAAGGTTGCCCGCTAGTCTCAACTTGCTATTGTATGGCGCCCTTTCAGGGCTGAATGCCCCATTTGAGCGTAGCTTCCAGCTAAGCTCTGCTATGCCCCACGTCCCCCCCTGCCCATATACAAACACAGGCAAAATCATAAACCACAAAAACAAAATCCTCAGTTTTAACCACATAGCATTACACCAATTTCTCTTCAAAGTATTATTTAAACCGGCTAAACTTTACCGCAAGGGGGAGCGTGGTAAAATCAACAAAAGTATAAACCTGCTATGCATTAGTTATCCTACATTCATCCCTAAGTCCGCTAAACTTGCCTACCGGCAGACAGGTCCCGATTCCAACCATAGTGGTGTATTTGTATTAAGTCTCCCCTTCGGGGAGATTTAGAGGGGCTAATGCACCCTCTTCCTTTCACCTTCTTCTTCTTCGTGCTTCATTTCAATTTTCTGCTGAACATTTCCATGGGTGTCAATCAAAAACAATTCATTGTTCAGGGTTATTCTGGCTGTTCCTGATGATGAGAAGTTGTAGGCATCCTGGTATTTGGGTTGTATTACCCAGTTGCCTTTGGTATCAATGTATCCCCACAGGTTGCCTTTTTTAGCTGCAGCCATGCCCTTGCTGAAATTGCGGGCATTGTCGTAAGCCGGTGCAATGGCATTGGTGCAACTGGTGTTCAGGTAACCGTATTTACCATCCAGTTTTACCACCGCCAGCCCTTCATTAAAATCTTCGGCAAAATCATATTTCGGTTCAGCCAGCCACTTGCCTTCAGTATTTATAAAACCGTATTTTTTGTTCAGCATCACCTTGGCTATGCCATTTACAAAAGGGCCCGCATCTTCATATTGTAAAGCAATTGCCACCTCGCCCGTCTCATTCAAAAAACCCCTTTTGTTATTATCAACCACAATAGCATAGCCGCCTATAAACTCGCTGCCTGCATAGTACTTTGCCGGCACCACCACTTTACCACTGGCATCCTTATATCCCACTTTGGCGTTTTCGTAAAACCGGTGCAGTTTGGCATCTCCCGCTTTCGCAACCGCAACCGAACAAAAAAACAAAACAGCAACCGCTGCCAGGTTAAGGCTTAGCTTAAAATAAGGTTGTATACTTTTCATACTTCAGGTTTTATTTTAGCAAAATGTTTTTATCGCTGACCGCACTACCCGGGTTGATATACAATATTAAGTAATTTAAGACTGCATAAGAACTATTTTTTTGCGCAGATAAATGGTTGTTAAAACATAACCCCGGCCTCTTTGCGCATGTTGCGCAACTTAACGGTCGCCCAATACAGGCCTCTCCCGGTCGGCACTTCGTGCGACCACCCTTATTCTTCGAATAGAGAGGGCAAATGCACCCAAATCGTCATATTTGTCCTCGCTATCGCTTGCGATGAGAGGGTCGGCAAGCGATAGCGATGCCGGGGAGAGGCCTGTATTGAGTTGTGCAACAAGNNAGGGAAATTTGTCGTACACCCACAAGTACTTTAGGATGAGGCTAAAAATATTTAATCAACTAATTTAGCTTCACTTTGTTTTTCAACAAAACAAATCCTCATGAGCAAAATACGCAGGGTAATTGACAGAATGAAGGCTGGCGAAGATTTGGGTATAGACCGCACCGCCCAAAAAGGAAGACAGCGCACCATCAATGCCGATGGAAGTTATAACATGGAACGTAAAACCGGCAGGCTGCTGGGTAACTTCTATTTATATCATTGGCTTATAACTGCCTCGTGGTCACATTATTGGCTGGTTGTGTTTGGCTTTTACGGAATTATGAACGTAATTTTTGCCAGTATCTATTACTTTATTGGGGTTGACCAGTTAAGTGGGGCCGAGGGCAGTACGCCTGCCATACAATTAATGCATTGTTTTTTCTTTTCGGCTGAATCGTTTACAACAGTTGGTTATGGTGGTATATTTCCGGTGGGCCGAATGGCTAATTTAGTTGCCACGCTTGAAGCCTTTACCGGCTTAATGACTTTTGCCCTGGCCACCGGCACACTTTACGGGCGGTTTAGCAAACCGGTTTCACGTATCAAATACAGTAAAAACGCAATTTTTGCTCCTTATAAAGATATTACCGGTTTGCAGTTTATGGTGGCCAACGAAACCAGTTCATCGTTGATGGAAATGGAAGCGCGTGTAAGTATAAGCTGGATGGAGGATGATGGGACAGGGAATATGATAAGAAGATTTGCGCAGGTGCCCCTTGAAATTGATAAAATTGCTTTGTTTCCCACCAGTTGGATTTTAAATCATCCTATTGATGAAGAAAGTGTTTTGTATGGCCGGTCGGTTGAAGAAATCAAAAGGATGGACCTCGAAATATATGTTCTGCTGAAAGGCTTTGATGATGTTTTTTCCCAAACCATTTACAACCGGCATTCGTACCTGGTAGAGGATTTTATTTACGGCGCTAAATTCCGGAAGCCATGGCTTATTAACGACCAGGGCCGGATTGTGATGGACTTAACCAAGGTAGGTGATTATGATTTGGTGAAGTTGCCGGTGATGGAGATGGTATAAAGTAGCCTAAGTGCCAACAGCCTCCTCATCCTAAGTCCTTCTCCGATGGAGAAGGACTTTGAAGAGTTTCCGATATAACTGGTTTGTTATGTTAGTTGGGCATTAGAACCCTCTTCTTTGGAGAGGGCAGGGTGAGGATGTATTAGCGATTTACAATAGTTTCATAGCATCACCAAAACATTACGTTCCTTTTCAGCCGCATAAGATAAGCAGGCTAAAATATCCTCATCAGTTAATTCAGGGAAGTCTTCAATTATTTCTTTATGCGACATGCCTGATGCCAGCCAGCCCAAAACATCTCCCACTGTAATTCTCATACCGCGTACACACGGTTTACCGCCCCGTTTACCCGGTTCTATGGTTATGATATTTTTATACTCACTCATCGTTATAAACAAAGATAATTCAATCGGTTTACTTTTCCTATTAAGATATTGTAAAGGCAATGCCAGGTACCCGAAAAAGCCAACTGGTTTTGGATTTAACTAAGCCTGGCGATTATGATTCAATTAATTTACAGGTGAAGGAGATGGCGTAACGATAAGCGACTGAGCGCTATTCGACCTGCGACATTACGCAAAATAAGGTAGAAAATCGCAATCGCGCTTAAAACGCCAACCCGCCCTCTTTCAGTTTTTCCGATTGCTCGGCTACCGCCAGTGCGTCTATCATACCACCAATATCGCCACCCATAAAAGCATCGAGGTTATAAACGGATAGGTTAATGCGGTGGTCAGTTATTCTCCCTTGCGGGTAGTTATAGGTTCTTATTTTGGCAGAGCGGTCGCCAGTTGATACCAGCGTTTTTCTGCGGGCTGCAATTTCGTCTTCGTGTTTACGCACTGCTGCTTCAAAAATACGGGTCTTCAGCATTTTCATAGCAGTTTCGCGGTTCTTATGTTGCGAGCGTTCAGCCTGGCACTCTACCACCGTGCCGGTAGGTATGTGCGTTAAGCGCACGGCCGATTCTGTTCTGTTAACGTGCTGTCCACCCGCACCTGATGCACGGAACACATCCAGCCTTATATCAGCTTCGTTTACCACTACTTCTACCTCATCGGCCTCCGGCAACACCGCCACCGTTACCGCCGAAGTATGCACCCGGCCCTTCGCCTCCGTTAACGGAATACGCTGCACACGATGAACGCCTGATTCGAATTTCATTTTGCCGTAAACCATTTCGCCTTCTATCTCCAGCACAACTTCTTTGTAACCTCCGGCACTGCCATCACTGGCACTGGCAATAATTACCTTCCAGCCCAGGGTTTCGCAATAGCGGGTGTACATACGGGCCAGGTCTCCTGCAAAAATACCGGCCTCATCGCCACCGGTGCCCGCACGTATTTCAAGCAACACATTCCGGTCGTCTTCAGGTTCTTTAGGCACCAGTAAGCTGCGCAGGTCATCTTCAAGCTTAATTTTTCCCATTTCCAGCTGGCCCAGGTCATTCTTAGCCATATCGCGGAACTCCTCGTCATTTTCTGTTTCCAGAATTTTCTTATTGGCGTCAATATTGCCAAGCACCAGCTTGTACTTTTCATATATAGCCACAACCTTCTCCAGTTCCTTATATTCCTTATTCAGCTGGGCAAAGCGCTTCATGTCGGTCATGGTAGCCGGGTCGCTCAGCGTTTTGCCTACTTCAATGTACTTACCTTTTATATTTTCTAACTGACTAAACATTTACCGCGTTTAATTGATTTTACAAGTTACAAGGGCGCAAAAATAAAAATAAAGCCGTGTTATGGCTTATTTAGTCCTAAATCAGGCGTAGACCCAATAGGCTATGCAAAAAAAGACGCTCTTTTATTGCACCGGGCTCACCCCTTGCGTCCCTAAAGGCGTAACCAAATACGAACACAAGGTTTGTAGTCAACACTTGAATTTTGGCTGTTCTGCCCTGGTTTCCCCTTTAGGGGACGGAAGGGGCGGGCCCGGTGCAAACAAAGAGAGTTTTTACGTATGCGACAATATGGTATACACCCTTTCATTGCTTTTAGATAAAATGATTTGTAGTTTCGCCACACAACCCATATAAATATGAGGCATGACCTGCTGGTATCTAAATCTGTTGACATAAACGCTTCACCCTCTAAAGTGTGGCAAGCGCTAACTACACCTGCCATTATAAGCGAGTACCTTTATGGTACGGAGGCCATTACTGATTGGAAAGTGGGTAGTGAAATCATTTTTCAGGGCGAATACCAGGGGCATAAATACCGCGATAAAGGCCGGGTAGTTGAAAATGAACCTGAACGATTTTTAAGCTACCGGTACTGGAGCGGTTTTTCAGGACAGGAGGATAAGCCCGAAAACTATTCGCTTATTATGTATACGCTGACTTCTAAAGGCGATAACCAAACCACACTTACCTGGGCACAAAAAGGTTTTGCCAATGAAGAAGGGCAACAACATTCTGAAAGGGGGATGGATGCTTTTCTGGCAAGCATTAAACAGGTAGTTGAACGATAAGTGAATTGAACAATTTATACCAGCAGAAAATATGAGTAAAAATTATTGCGTCGTTTTATTGTGCCTGCTATTTGCGGGCCATGGCTTCTCTCAAACAGAAACCTTTCCCAGGATAGACCCCCTTCAAATAACCATCGTTCGGGACAGTTTTGGTATCCCTCATATTTTTGGCAAAACTGATGCAGAGGTTGCCTACGGCCTGGCTTGGGCCAATGCGGAAGATGCATTTCAATTCGGGCAGGATATTGTTTATGCCGGCAAGGCTTTTATGGGCCGGTCGGATGGAATTGAGGGCGCCAAGGGAGATTATTTTATCCATGCTATTGGTGCGCGGCAATTGGTTGAAGAGCGTTATGATAAAGACCTGAGCCCGGAATTCAAAAAATATTTAGATGGTTTTGTGCAGGGATTAAATGCTTATGCAGCAGCTCACCCGAAAGAAGTGAAGTTGAAAAAGGCATTTCCGGTTACGTCAAAAGACCTGTTAACGGCTTACGTTGTAACCATGGCCTTGCTTACCGGGGTGCCCGATGCGGTGGGTGATGCCGTAGACGGCAAGTATGATACAATTACCAATGTTTTTCCTATAAACAAACGTAAACCGGTTGGCTCAAATGCTTTTGCTTTAAGCAGCAGCCGTACCACTACCGGCGAAACCTACTTGTGCATTAACCCGCATATGATGATGGAAGGGGCATTATCTTTTTACGAAGCGCATTTGCATAGCGATGAAGGAATGAATATTGAGGGCCCCATGTTTCAGGGAACCAGTTCGTTAGCTATGGGCGTTAATGAAAACCTGGGCTGGGGTATGACCTGGAATTTTTTTGACCGGATGGATGTTTACAAATTAAAAATGGTACCCGGGAAAAAACTTACCTATGAGTTTGACGGGCAGGAATACCAGCTTGAAAAACGCCCGGTTTGGTTAAAGGTAGGTTTGGGCAAGCACCATAAACTGGTTTTGCCGGTTAAAAAAATGACCTATTGGAGCAAATACGGGTGCACTTTAAAAAGCGATAAATCCAATAATTTTTACTCGCTGCGTTTTCCGGCAAACACTACTATTCGTCCGGCTGAGCAGTTGTATTGGATGAACAAGGCAAAGAATTATGATGAGTTTAGAAAAGCGATTCGTATTCACGCCATTACCTTTTTTAATATCGTTTACGCCGATAAGGATAACAACATTTTTTACCTTGAACACGGCATGTTGCCTGCACGAACAGACACTTCTTTTAACTGGGATGGTTTAATGCCCGGCAATACTTCAAAAGACATGTGGACGGAGCTGGTTCCTATTGATAGTATGCCGCATACCATTAACCCGGCGTGTGGTTATGTGTTCAATACCAATAACTCGCCATTCCATGCCACCGACCTGCGTTGTCAGCCCCCGTACACTTACCTGCCCAAACATAGGGTTGACATTTTGCCCGGGGATAATAACAGAGCCACGCGCTTTACTGAAATGATAAGCGCTAAGGAAAAGTTTAGCCTGGAGGAGATAGAGAAATTAAAATTTGATGTCACCCTATCGCACAAAGGCGGTTTTGGGGAATCAATGGAACCGATATTCCATCTGGATGAAAAGAAATACCCGGACTTAAAAGAGATATTCCAAATTCTGAGGGACTGGGACCGGACTTCAGAAATTCATGAATATGCACCCACCATACTAGGCTTTGTTGTTAAGTCTGTTTTGGAAAAAAGAGGTTGCGACGATAATTGCTTTGTATCTGGTTTCAAAGTAGAAGAAGACGAATGGGTAAGTAACCTTCGTGCGGTCAGGGACACTTTAATGAAACACTTTGGAACTGTAAAAGTTGAGTGGGGTACAGTGCAAAGGAACATACGCGGCAATAAAAATCTTCCACTCCGTGGTTTTCCAGATGTGATGAGCCCAACCTATCCGAAGCAGGTGCCAAACACCTTTACCTTTGCGCCTGAGGAAGGAGATACTTATATGATGTTTGCAAGCTTTAATAAGAATGGGGTAACAAGTTTAGCTGCATTGCAGCCGCTCGGGAATTCCCTGAAGCCAGAAAGCAAGCACTACAACGACCAAATGGAACTTTTTAGCCGACAACAGTTAAGGCCGCTTAGTTTGAAAAAGGAAGATGTGATGAAGAAGGCTGAATCCACTTATCATCCGCAATAAGCCACCGCTTTTATTTGCTCCCTATTTTGCTGCTAAAACAGCACCGCTTCTTGGCCTGCCACCTCTTACTGCAAGGCTGACACAGCTTTGCGGTACATCTCTTTGCAGCATTTTTGTTTTAGGGAAACCCTGTATTTCGTATTTGCTTTTGGCTATTAAATCACGCGAGGCAACTATTAACTTCTCAACTTCCTTGCGCATATGCTCCACAGATAACTGCCAACCGCTGGTTCCGTAAAATTTTACCGCTACATTAATCAGGCTGCTATGGTCAGATCCTACTACTACATAGGCGCCAAGTAATGGGCAGCTAACAAACATCTGCTCAAAATCTTTATTGTAAAACTTCATGGTTATTATCTGGTTAGCAGCTTCTACTTCCTTATATTCCAGAATCATTAAGGCTATTAACTCAACTATTTTTCTGGCTGCATCGGCGGCGCCTACTACAGCGCTTGCCGTACGCGTAGGGTCAAATTGTGCACCAAATTTTGCAGTGGCCATGCCCAGGTTAATATCTTTTTGTATCGCAATGCGCTTATACAAAGTAATTACTGCACCCAGGGCGGCGTCAGGGGCGCCGGGTGCTGTGTATCCCATGTTACGCATATTTACTAAATCATCTTTAAGCATGTGTACCTGTGCAACTGCCACTGCGGCACGTATCAGGTTTACGCCACTTATTATGTGGCCCAGAACCGGCACTACCTCACCAATGGCCGTACCCACATGCCCCGCTATTTCAGGCCCCAATATAGGTGTTAGCTCCCTGGTGGCATTCGCACCTTGCTGGGCTGTACTTTCTACTCCTCCAAGGTTCGTAAGATGTTGTACTGCTGTAACCGTTTTATCTACCCCCCTGGCTATCGTGCCACCGGCCTTTATTTTGTCGGTGGTTGACATTAATTTGCCCGTATTACCCGTGGTTGGGTTGTTTTGCACNNCATTAAATGGTGCCTTTACCGTAACAGCCGCTGCTCTTACTTCGGCCTTAAATTTTTCCTTGATAGAAACCGATTGTTTAAGTGTAAATTTTAGCGGCACACCCGTTTTTGATGTTAGCAAACTTTCCAGCAGGTTGGCCTGCGCAGCCATTACAAAATTTTGCGCATCCTGCATAGATTTATCTACCACAAAAGTATTGGTAAGTATGGTAGTGCGCAGGTCATCAAAAGCCCCGGATTTATTTCTGGGATGGCGGTTACTTAACGTAATGCCCATTGCGCCCATAGGCCTGTACTCTGGCTTTTCGGCCCACTTGCTTTTTACATATTTGTGAAACTCGTCAAGTACATCAGCTTTTGCCCTTTCGTGGTTGCTGCCCTTCCAGTTTACAAAATAGTATTCTACCTTTTTATCCAGTTTTTTCAAATCAGCAGAACGGCCATGCTTCCAATCGTAATTAGACCTCGCAATCCATTGCTCGTAAGTTGCTATCTGTGCCATGTTTAATTTCTTTAGGGGGATAAGTGAATATGAAATTTGATTGTACATTAAATGTAGGAAAATGTTTTTAATTGCAATAAAACCGTTTTTAAAGGAGTGCATACCATATTATCGCAATTCCAACAGCCGCCCCTNNTTTAGGGGACGGAAGGGGCGAGCCCGGTGCAAACAAAGAGAATTTTTATGTGTGCGACAATTTGGCATGCACCATTTTTAAAGCGGCTTTATAATGACGATAGCCGGTGATCAATGCCGTTAAGTATTTTCAAAGCAATATTGTATCATCAAAACATTAATTATTTACTTTCGGAACAAGATTATGCCTTTTACTGTTGTTGATTTTTAAAACTAAATAAGGATGGAAAAGAGAAAACTGGGAAATTCGGGAATTGAGGTGGCGCCTCTGGCCCTTGGCAGCAATGTATTTGGCTGGACTATTGATGAGGAAACTTCTTTTAAAATACTGCATGGATTTATAGAAGCAGGTTTTAACCTGGTAGATACTGCTGATGTTTATTCCAGGTGGAAAAGGGGGAACGAAGGAGGGGAGTCGGAAGCCATTATTGGTAACTGGCTGAAGAAAACAGGCAACCGAAGCAAAGTGGTGCTGGCAACCAAGGTGGGTATGGAACTGGCCGATGGTAAGGGGCTTGCGAAAGCGCGTATTTTTAAGTGCGTAGAAGATTCGCTGAGGCGTTTGCAAACTGATTATATAGACTTGTACCAAAGCCATAAAGACGACCCGGATGTACTACAGGAAGAAACTTTAGAGGCCTATTCGGAGTTAGTGAAACAAGGAAAAGTCAGGGCCATTGGCGCCAGTAATTTCAGCGCTGCGCGGTTGGCAGAGGCTTTGGAAATTAGTAAGCAAAAGGGCTACCCGGCCTATATAAGTTTGCAACCGCAATACAATTTATACGACAGGGAGATGTATGAGCAGGAACTTGAACCTTTTTGTATTGAAAATGGACTGGGAGTTATTACCTATTATAGCCTGGCCAGCGGTTTCTTAACAGGTAAATACCGCAGCCCGGAAGACTATCGGAAGAGTGTGCGGGGTGCGGGTATAAAAAGGTTTATGAATGAACGCGGGTTAAAAATACTGGCTGGTTTGGATGAGGTTTCGAAAGAGTTAAATGCCACCCAGGCACAGGTTGCGCTTGCCTGGTTGATAGCGCGCAAAGGCATTACCGCACCCATAGTTAGCGCAACAAACACGGAACAGCTACAGGATATTTTAAAGGCAGTAGATGTGAAACCGGATGCTGCTATGGTTGCTAAATTGGATGCGGCAAGTGAATGGAGGTAGACGGCAGATTTGACAACTTTTTAAAAGTTGTCAAATCCAAAAACCGCTACCAAAATAAATCGCAATTAATCCATACTAATCACTCACATTTGCGTTATAGAGTATAATATCTGTGCGCAGCCGTTTCCTTCAATTTTTAAAGTGGTTTGTAATTGTTTCAGCAGCTTCATTTTTAATGTTTCTGCTGCTGAACCGCTTATTTCCCCTGCCGGATGAAATTCAGTATTCCACCATCATGCTTGATAGCAAGGGTGAAGTAATACATGCCTTTTTGACCAGCGGCCAAAAGTGGCGCATGAAAACTGAACTGAATGAGATATCGCCTGTTTTAAAGAAAACGCTTTTATATAAAGAGGATAAATATTTCTATCACCATCCCGGTGTTAATCCCTTTGCCATGGCCCGGGCTGCTTTTATGAACCTGCTGCACCTTAAACGAACCTCCGGCGCATCAACCATAACCATGCAGGTGGCAAGGATGCTGGAACCAAAAAGGAGGACTTATTTCAATAAGTTTTTGGAAATATTCCGGGCGTTTCAATTGGAGTGGAAATATAGTAAGGACGAAATACTGCAATTGTATTTTAACCTCGTGCCTTACGGTAGTAATATTGAGGGTGTAAAAAGTGCCTCCATCCTTTATTTTAAAAAGAACCCCGACCACCTTTCGCTGGCAGAGGTTACCGCCTTATCTATTATTCCCAACCGGCCTTCATCGTTGAAGTTAGGCGTGCATAATGCCCTTATAATCAGGGAACGCAATAAGTGGTTGAAACGCTTTGGCGCTGACCAGCTTTTTAAAGCGAAGGAAATAAACGATGCCCTTAATGAGCCACTGGATGCGCAAAGGGCCAATGCGCCTAATTTAGTGCCTCATTTAGCTTATAAGTTAAAGAAGACAACACACCGCGATATTATCCGCACCCACCTGCAAATGAATACACAGATGAAGCTGGAGAACCTGGTGGGCGAATATATCCGGGGTTTGAATTCATACAATATCCATAATGCTTCGGTAGTAGTTATTGATAATAACACGCATGATGTTATCGTATATATCGGTTCGGCTGACTTTGGGGACCGCAGCGATGGCGGCCAGGTAAATGGTGCAGACGCAGTGAGGCAGCCCGGCAGTGCACTAAAGCCCTTAATGTATGGCTTGTGTATTGATAACGGTGTGCTTACCCCTAAAACGGTGATAACCGATGTACCCATCAACATCAACGGGTTTCAACCGGAAAACTTCGACCAGAAATTTAATGGGTTTGTTACTATGGAATATGCATTGGAAAACTCGCTGAATATACCTGCGGTTAAATCGTTGCACGAATTAGGTACTGACAAAATGATTGCGAAACTGGAAGACTGTGATTTCAGGCAGATAAAGAAGGACGAGAAGAAGTTGGGGCTTTCGCTTATTCTGGGTGGTTGTGGCGTAACGCTGGAGGAGATGACCGGGTTATATAGTGCCCTTGCCAACGGTGGGGTTTATGTAAAGCCGAACTACTTTAAGGAGGAAAAGATGAAAGGCGATTCGCTTATTCATGGCAAAAGGATACTTTCTCCATCGGCAGATTTTATCATAACCGAAATACTTTCGAAAATAACCCGGCCCGATTTGCCTGTTAACTGGGAGAGCAGCATGCACCTGCCCCGAATTGCATGGAAAACCGGCACCAGCTATGGTAAGCGCGATGCGTGGAGCATTGGTTACAATATGAAATACACCGTGGGTGTTTGGGTTGGTAATTTTTCCGGCCTCGGTGTGCCTGAATTAAGCGGGGCGAATGTGGCCACCCCATTACTTTTTAAGATATTCAATACCATAGATTACAATTCTACCAATGAGTGGTATTCGATGCCCAGAGAGTGTGGCTTGCGGCTTGTTTGTTCAGAGACCGGAAAAGTTCCCAATGATTTTTGCACGAATACCGTGATGGATTACTTTATTCCGCTGGTATCTAATTCGCAAAAGTGTATGAACATGAAGGAAGTGGCAGTTTCGTCCGATGAGAAGATTTCTTACTGCAAAAACTGTGTGGCCGATAATGGCTATAAAAAGAAATGGTATAAGGTGGTACCTCCTGATATGCAGTCGTACTACGATGATAACCGCATTGCATATGAGAAGATTCCCCCGCATAACCCGCTTTGCGACCGGATATCCGGCGAAGGCGGACCCGCAATTAAACTACCCAAGAACGGAACGGAGTATTACATCGATAAGAAAGCCCCTGAACCGTTGCAGTTAAGTTGCGAGGTGGGCAGCGATGTAAAAACCGTTTATTGGTATATCAATAACAAGTTTTACAAGCGTTCTGATGCGCATGCCAAAGAGTTCTTTACGCCCGATGATACCCGGATTAAAATATCGTGCACGGATGATAAAGGGCGTAACAATGATATCCGGATAAAGGTAAAATACGTAAATCTTTAAACCATCTGTTGTTAATGCTGTTATTTTTGGTGCCGGAAAGAAAAGGCATTTGCCACAAAGACACAAAGGCACAAAGTTTTAATCAAAAGCCTTTATTAATTTGTATTTCTTAGTGTCCTTAGTGCCTTTGTGGCAAAGAGTAATTTAAATATTTGCAAGGAATGAGATACGCTACTATAAACCCGGTTAATAATCAAACCATCAGGGAATTTGAATTTGATGCATTTCCTGATTTGGATATTTCGGTGAAAGCCTTTCGCCTTTGGAGAAAACTTTCGGTTAATGAGCGTGGTGCTTATTTAAAACGGGTAGCTGATGTACTGGAGGCCAATAAGAAGAAATATGCCGAACTGATTACATTTGAAATGGGTAAACCGTTGAGCGAAGCGGAATATGAAATCAATAAGGTGCTGAGCGGTTTTGACTACTACATTAAAAACGCCGGCCGGTTTTTACAGGACGAGGCTGTGCAAACGAATGCCTCAAAAAGTTATATCCGCTTTGAGCCGATGGGCGTTATTTTTTCTGTTATGCCCTGGAATTTCCCCTTTTGGCAGGTGTTCAGGTTTGCCATACCTACTTTGATATCGGGTAATGTATCTATTCTAAAGCACTCGCCCAATGTGCCCCAGTGCGCAAAAGCGATTGCGGATATTTTTACGGAAGCGGGCGTACCGGACGGGGTTTTCAAAAACTACTTTTTAACGAACGAAGATGCCGGCAAACTGATTGCCGACCGGCGCATTGCCGGCATTAGTTTTACCGGTAGCGATGCCACCGGTAGCATTCTTGCTTCGCAGGCAGGTAAACACATTAAAAAGAGTGTATTGGAATTGGGAGGCAACGATGCCTTTATAGTTTTGGCTGATGCTGATATTGATTTTGCCATTTCAGGCGCCATTAAATCGCGCAGCATTAACTCAGGGCAAAGTTGCAATGCGGCCAAGCGTTTTATTGTGGTTGAAGAAGTTGCCGGTACTTTTACTGAAAAGCTGATAACTGCCGTAAAAAAACTGAAGGTGGGTGACCCTTTGAACACAGATTCGCAGCTGGGGCCTTTAGCGCGCAGGGACCTGAAAGAAAAAGTACAAAAGCAAGTTGCAGATTCGGTTGCAGCCGGTGCTGTTGCGCATTATGGTGCAGGCGTTCCGGAGGGTGTGGGTAATTTTGTATCACCGGTGGTGCTTACCGGGGTTAAACCGGGTATACGCGCATTTGAAGAAGAAATATTCGGGCCGGTTTGGAGCGTAATTGTTGTAAAGGATGCCGACGGTGCAATTGCAACTGCTAATAACTCGGTATATGGCCTGGGGGCATCTATCTGGACGGCAGATAAAGCAGGCGCAGAACGATTTGTATCGGAACTTGAAACCGGCAATGTTTTTATTAACGACATTGTAAAATCTGATGCACGAATTCCCTTCGGTGGCATTAAAAGAAGCGGTTACGGCAGAGAATTATCTGAGCACGGTTTGATGGAGTTTGTAAATATTAAGACTGTGTATATTAACTAGAAATAGATTTTAGAACCGAGAATCAAGAACCAAGATACGAATCAGGAAGTTGTATTTTCTTGCTTCTCAAATCTTGTATCTTATTTCTCATTAAGTGCTTCCAATAAAGCCTTATTCACCTCATAACTCATTGTCATATTCATAATATGAGAGCCGTTTTTGATGGCAATTGGGTTTTTTATTTTTTGAATTGGGAATAGTAAATCATTGGTGCCGTGTATGTGCACTATATCGCTCCGGTGCCCTACCGGTGGATGCCAGTTAATAATGGCGTTGATGGCCCAGTCAATAAACTCAGGCGGGCAATCTTCTGTCATCTGCTTTATTACTTTTGCGGCGGGTGAGTCGCCCCTGCTGTCAAGCCTTTTAACCATTAAAGTATTAAAGCGCTTAAACCCGGTTCCTGGTATTAACCTGTGCAGGTTCAGGATGCGCATGGACCTGATGAACAAGGGCATTTCTACCCTGTTTTTTACCGAGGCAATGAGTATAATTTTTTCAGGCTTCAATATTCTTGATAATTCCATCGAGATAATTCCGCCCAAAGAGGTACCCACCAGCGCAAAAGGTTTTGAGGCGTCAATTTCCTGTGCAACCCGCAGGGCATATTCTGTCAGCGATTGACCGGTTATTGGCTTTAGGTGTTCAAGCACTTTAGCATGCGGTAATACCTTTAGCTGATGCGCATACATCCTTTTATCTGCCCCTAATCCCGGTATCAGGTATATGTCCATCATAGCTGCTTTTACTGTCCGGCAAAAGTAATGGCTTTAGATGCTTTGTCAGAAAAAATTACCTTTAACTGCGTTTTTCCCCTCAGGCGAGGATTATTTTTGTAGCAGACAGTAATAAAAAATATTTAAAGTGAAAGAAGGGTTTTTAATATATGGCTGTTATGGCTACACCGGAAGGCTGATAAGCGAAATGGCTGCCAAGGCCGGCATGAAACCTGTTTTATCGGGCAGAGACGAGCAAAAAGTGGCGGAGTTTGCACGCTCACTGAACCTTGACCACATCGCTTTTGGTTTGGATAACGAGCAAACAGTTGCCGACAAGATAAAGGACTTTAAAGTGGTTTTACACTGTGCAGGGCCTTTTGTGTATACAGCCACTATTATGGCTAACGCATGTATAAAAGCGAAAACACACTACCTTGATATTACCGGCGAATACCAGGTTTTTGAACGGATATTCAAGTTAAATGATGCTGCTTTGCAGGCGGGCGTGATGCTTATGCCGGGCGTTGGGTTTGATGTGGTACCTACCGATTGCCTGTCATTATACCTGAGCGAAAAGTTAGGCAGCGTTCAATCGCTGGACCTTGCTTTGTATATGCAAGGTGGCAAACTATCGCATGGCACTGCCATTACCATTGCTGAAAACCTTGGCGAGGCCTGTGTAATAAGGCGGGATGGTAAACTGGTAAAGGTTCCTAATGCAAAATTGATTCGTACCATTAAAATCAGGGAAGAAGAAAAGCGGGCTGTAGCTATCTCCTGGGGAGATGTGTCAACTGCTTTCAGAACCACGGGTATTCCGAATATTACGGTATACAATGTTTTACCGCAAAAGCTGATTGATGGTATGAAACTAAGCAACTACCTGGGCTTTATTATGCGGATGAGGGTTGTGAAGAATTTTATAATAAGCAAAATTAAAAAACGCCCGGCCGGGCCGGACGAGGCGCAGCGCAAGGCTTCCACCAGTATTGTATGGGGAGAAGTAAAAAATAAAGCAGGCGGTGTTCAAAGAGCCATGCTTTATTTACCCGAAGGTTATACACTTACGGCACTGACCGCGTTAAAAATCGTGGAATCGGTTCTTGCAAAGGAGCCGCCTCATGGTTCAAAGACCCCGGCCCAGGTATTTGGGGCGGACTTTATTCTGCAGTTTGAAGGCGTAAGGCGGAAAGACTTATAGTATTTTACGTAATCTGTTATCTCCTCTTTTTTAGCTAAATACAGCTAATTAACTCCTGTAATGGCTATTACAAGGCGCATGTTGTTTTCTACAAAACAATTAACCCGGAATTACGTATATCTTCAATAGCGTGCTTATTTTATAGGAATTGATGTTTTTGAAATAAAAAAAAAAGGCATGTAAATATCCAGAAAGACTTATTTTTCAATCTTTTCTATTTATTAGTCAATGGCAGAGGTACCTTTTAACGACCAATATATATCCATCAGGGGCAGCTCAGGGGCAGACACCAAAGTCCGCTTCCGCGACCTTGTGGAGTTGATTAACGAAGGTGTTTATTGCGTTAACAGCGAAGGAATTTTGGTTTTCGCCAACGACCGGTTTTGTAAAACCCTGGGGTATCAGCTGGCAGAAATAACCGGAAGGAGTTTCCTGGAATTGGTTTTGGGCGAGGAAAACGTGAGGATATCGAAAGCCAAACTGGAGTTGAGAAAAAGAGGAGTATCGGACAGCTACGATATCCTGATGAAAAAAAAGAATGGCGAGGGTATTTGGGTAAGATTAAATGGCAAGCCTGTAATTGACAGCAGCGGTGAATTTATGGGTGTTATTGTGCTTGCCACTGAAATTGCAAGGCAGAGAAGGCTGGAAGAAGAGTTGATTTATGCCAAGGAGGACCTTGAATCGAAAGTAATAGCACGCACCCGGCAGCTTTCGGAGGCCAACCAAATGCTGAATGAGGAAATTAAGGAAAGGAAAATGGCCGACGTTTCCTTAAAGAACAGTGAGAAGCGCTTTCGCGATATATTCAATAACTCTCCCGATGCCATTTATATTGAAAACGCCGATGGTGTAATATTAGATGTAAATGAAGCTACCGTAAAACTTCATGAAGCCACCAGCCGCGAACAATTAATCGGTAAAACTATTTTTGATTTTTCGCCAAAGAAGATTCACGCGCAGATAAAAAAAATGCAGCCTAACCTGGTTGAAGGAATAACCAGTAAATTTGAGAGCGAAAGTTTAACGCTGACTGGCAAAATAATACCAATAGAAGTAAGCGCCGCGCATATTGATTTTAAGGGCCAGCGGGCGATACTGATTCACGTGCGCGATATTTCGGACCGGTTGAAACACCAGGAATTGTTGCAAAAACTGAATAACGACCTGGAAGAAAAGGTGAAAGAACGGACTAAAGAATTGCAACAGGTTAATTTGCTGATGCAGGCCGAAATAGCAGAAAAGGAAAAAATACAGGATGAACTGCAAAGGCAAAAGGACTTTTTAAGATTGATTATTGACTCTACACCCAATATGATATTTGTAAAGGACGAAGAGGGCAAATATTTGCTGGCCAATGAATCGGTAGCTAAATTCTATAATATGAAGCCCTCAGAGATGGAGGGACATTATGATACCGAAGAGCAGTTTACACAACAGGAGCTGGATGAATTTAAAGAGCAGGACCATCAGGC
Source organism: Bacteroidota bacterium (assembly GCA_003165895.1). Classification (GTDB taxonomy): domain Bacteria; phylum Bacteroidota; class Bacteroidia; order Chitinophagales; family LD1; genus Bog-950. The sequence continues at coordinate 48,291 of PMXD01000372.1, forward strand.
GCTTAGCTCTAAAAAGGAAGTTCAGTTTCCGGAACAGGTAATAGTTAATATTGAAACGGGTGAGCAATTATGGATACAAATGGTAAAAAAGGCGATTTCGTCAATTACCGGTAATGCCACCAATATTCTGGGTGTTGCCACCGATATTACTGCCGTTAAAATGGCCAAAGAGGAAATCAGAAAGTCAGAACAGCTGTATCGCGAAATTGCCCGTAACCTGCCCAACGCTGCCATGTTTATATTTGATAAGAATTTGAGATACATACTGGCAGAAGGGCCGCTGGTAGGCATTGTAAGCAAGCCCAAAAATGAAATTGAAGGAAAAACGGTTTACGACTCGATAAGAGAGAGCGACCGCGAACGGGTGAAACAGATTTACTCTAAAATACTGGATGGCGAAAGCAGTGAAACCGAACAGGTTTTCTTTGAGCGCTCGCTTAAAGTTTATCATTTGCCTATTCGTGATGATATGGGCGAGATTATTTATGGCATGGTGATGGTGTTTGATATTTCGGACCTGAAAGGTGTTCAGCGCGAGTTAGAGCACCGGGCTACCCAGCTTGAGAGGTCGAATGAAGAACTGGAGCGGTTTGCCTATGTGGCTTCGCATGATTTGCAAGGGCCTTTGCGTACTATTGCCAGCTACCTGCAGTTGCTTGAAATGAGGTATAAAACCAAACTGGATAAAGAAGCGGTTGAGTTTATTGAGTTTTCGGTAAATGGCGCCAAGCGCATGCAGCAGCTTATTTTAGACCTGCTGAACTACTCAAAAATATCGTCTGTTCCCAAACCATTTGTAAGAACCAATTTGAATGAACTGGTGCATATGGTTTTAAACGGCCTTAGTAGTACCATTAAACTTAGTAAAGCAGAAATTGAAGTTGACAAATTACCTGAACTTATGGCTGACCCCAACCAGCTGTTTCAGTTGTTTCAGAATTTAATTGATAACTCTTTAAAGTTTGTAAAGGATGGACAGCCAAAAGTGAAAATCAGTGCGGTTGAGCATGAGGAAGAATGGGAGATAAGTATAAGTGATAACGGTATCGGCATTAAAGAAGAATATAAGGAAAAAATATTCCAGATATTTCAACGCCTTCATTCCACTGCCGAATATCCTGGAACCGGTGTTGGCCTGGCTATTTGCAAAAAGGTGGTGCAATTACACGGTGGCCGCATCTGGTTCTCATCTACCCCCGATAAAGGGACTACTTTCTATTTTACCATCAGCAAACACGCCGGGGAGCAGCAAAGGATACTTTAAACGCTTAAATACATTTATCGCACGGAGAAAAAATACAGAGCGAACAGCCGGGAAATTTAAGTATAGTATTCTTACAAATATTTTTTGAAGAGCTTTAATAAATTAAGTGGGATCGGCTTCATGCTCCCACTTAATCAAATGAAAACTTCAAAGATGAAATTCTTCTTTAGTATTTGAACTATGCCAGCTTTTGTAATCTTTACAAAACAAGTTGAATTTTATCCAATACGGTTTTTCTAACTCCAGCCTGCTGCTTATAGTTTTATTTTGCGAGCATTCAAGTGCATATTCGCCAAAAAAATTAAACAGGATATCCTGTGATATAAACCCACTCTGCGCAAAAAGGTATATTTCTTCAAAAAAACCAAGCAAATCATTCATGTCCTGCATAGGGACGTTTATTAATTCTGAATCATTATCATCCTGAATTAGTTTAATAATAGCCATGAATTTGGTATTGTCTTTAAAGCGGTCACGCAAATTCAGAAAAAAATCTGCACGTTCCTTTTTACCGCGTTTGATGTATTCACGAATACTAAAAAAAAGTGATATGCCTACTACAATCAATGTGCCAATGGCTATTAAGTCTTTGATTTCCATGATCTGAACTAATATAAGGGCAAAAATCGCAATAAAAACCATAAAAACAAACAAATCCAGAATGCCACCGATTACGTTTGTGTTTCAGCTATCCCCAAATCAATACGGCGAAGGATTATATCAGCTGAAAGTATTTTTACCCGCACTTTATCGCCCAGGTTAAATTGTTTTTTTGAGCGGGAGCCAACTAAGCGCACCATTTTTTCTTCGTACGCAAAATCTTCAGGCCCCAGGTATTCAACGCTTACCATGCCTTCGCATTTGTTGTCTACCATTTCAACAAAAATGCCGCGGGGTATAACACCGGTTATTACTCCGTCAAATTCGCCGCCTATTTTATCCTGTAAAAACTCAATTTGCTTGTATTTAACTGCCTCGCGTTCGGCACTCATAGCTTTACGTTCCATAATGGAACTGTTTTTGCAACGGGCTTCCAGTTCTTCTTTATCAATGCGTTTATCGGTGTCACCTAAAATTTCGCTTAACAGGCGGTGTACCAAAACATCGGGGTATCTTCTGATAGGTGAAGTGAAGTGGGTGTAATATTCCATAGCCAAACCGTAGTGACCGATATTATCGGTAGTATACTCAGCTTTGGCCATGCTGCGGATGGCCATTGTTTCTAATACATTTTGTTCAGGCCGGCCTTCAACTTTTTTTAATAACGTGTTGAACACTTCCGCAGCCTGGCGGGGATTTTCAAATTTGATATTGTAACCAAAGCGCGCAGCCACATTGCTAAACAGGTCTAACTTAACCGGATCGGGTTTATCATGTACGCGGTAAACGAATGGCAGGCTTTTTTTGCCGAGCCTTAGCTTGGCGCCGTATTTTGCCACTGTTTCGTTGGCCAACAGCATAAAGTCTTCAACCAGCAGGTGGGCGTCTTTACGTATTTTAAGAACCACACCTAAGGGCTTGCCGGTTTCGTCCAGTTTAAATTTTACTTCAGCTTTTTCAAAAGCGATGGCGCCTTTTTTCATCCGTTTGGCGCGGATATCTTTCGATATTTTATTCAGTAATTGCAATTCTTCAACGTAGTCGCCTTGCCCGGTTTCTAACACCTGCTGGGCATCTTCGTAGGTAAAACGGCGGTTGCTGTGTATAATGGTTTTTGCAATGGTATAATGCTTAATGTTGAATTTTTCGTCTAATTCGAATAGAGTAGAGAAGGTCAGCTTATCTTCATTCGGCCTTAATGAACACAACAGGTTCGAAAGTTTTTCAGGCAGCATTGGGCAAACCCTATCCGGCAAATAAACTGAGGTAGCTCTCTTTTCTGCTTCCATATCCAATTGAGAGCCTTCACGCACGTAGTGCGATACATCGGCTATGTGAACCCCAATTTCGAGGTTGCCGTTTTCAAGTTTTCGGATGGAGATGGCATCGTCAAAATCTTTGGCATCCTCAGGGTCAATTGTGAAGGTTAATACTTCGCGCATGTCAACCCGGTTTGCAATTTCTTCCTGGGGTATATTATCAGTGTACTGGTCCAGCTCTGCATAAACATCCTGGGGAAAATCAATACTGAAGCCGTTGCCTATCAGTATCATCTTCATATCCATATCCGATGAGTGCTCACCGCTCATTACTTCTACCACTTCGCCAACGGGGTTCTTACTACCGGTCCTCCAATCTATAACCCGCACAATAACCCGGTCATCGTGCTTTGCTCCATTCAAAGCTGTGAGTGGCACAAATACATCTGTATTCAGTTTCCGTTCATCGGCAATAAAGAATGCAAACTTGTCAAGCACATCTATCCTGCCCGGAAAGCTATCCTGGGCGCGTTTAATAATGCTTACTATTTCGCCTTCGGGCCTGCGGGTGTGCGAGGTGATGCGAATCTTAACCTCATCGCCCTGCATGGCGTTGTGCACGTGACTTTTGGGGATGTAAACATCTTTGGCAAGTCCTTTTACTGTAACAAAGGCCGCACCATTTTGAGTAATGTCTGCCGTGCCATATTGAAATTTTACGTTTCTGATATCGGCACTTGGCCTTTCTGATTTTTTAGGGTCGTTATTCTCTAACAGTTTTACAATTCCTTTTTGCTCTATTCTTATTTTTCCGCGTTTTTCCAGTTCTGTCAAACCCAGGACAATATCTTCCTGGCTTAGTTTATCTTCAAGCATAGGGAATATGCTTCTTAACGTAGCGTCCTTTCCCAAAGCCCTGATAGCAGTTAAAACATGCTGCTTACTTTCGTTTGTTTCCGAATGTTTTTCGGCTTTATTTGGTTTTTCTTTTTTTTCTCTTTTCTTCTTATTATTCATAAATTCTTTTTAATAATACAGCCTATTTATATCCTTATACAACACTTTTTTCTTTAAAACTGTTTAAATTAAATCCAAATGCAATTTAATACAAAATGCAGTTTAACACAAAGCACACAAANNAAATTTGTCGTACACCCAACAGCTTTTAAATGGATGGGTATTTCTGTTTTCTTTTTAATAAAAAAGGCCACCTTTTGGCGGCCTTTACTTTTTTACTGATTTAATTTTATTTCCTGTAAAGGGGCCAGTGTGCAGTCATATTTGGTTACATCGCTGCTGCGGTTCTTTCCTTTGTGCGCCATATCCAGGTTGCTGAAGGTTATGTTTCCGTTTTTACGCACGCATATTTTCTGGTCTTCTTTAATCGTTCCATCGTTATTCAAATAAGCTGGGTTTATCTCTCCGTCAAAAATAACATCGGGTATTTTATCGCCGAAAATGGCAATAAACAATTGTCCGAAGGTTACGGAATTATCGGGGTTGCCGGTGCCCCGGGTTATTTTATTGTCATGCACCGAAATGCCACCGCAATAAGGGTCGTAAATGCTGTCTTTAAAAGGCTTTTGCAGTGATAAGTAACTTACAACAGCTATCTGGATAGTATTTTGTCCTGAGATTTC
>PMXD01000372.1:53134-53496 GCA_003165895.1 Bacteroidota bacterium
AATACATCGCAATCTTCAATCAAAACATTGGTGCAGCCAACAGGATAGGTACCGTATGAGCCGTTCTTAGGGTCGTGCAGTGAGTTCCAGCCTACTTTTAATCTTCTGAAAGTAACATTGGTAGCATCCTGAACTTTAATGCAATCGCCTTTAGAATCCAGTATTGCAAAGTCTTCCATTACAATACCATCGGCAGTAATGCGCAATCCTTCGGCGCCGTCTTTCTGGCCTTTAAACGAAAGGATGGTTTTATCCTTGCCTTTACCACGGATAGTAACATTCTTTACACCATCCAGCACAAGTGAGCGGTTAAGGGTGAAAGTCCCTTCGGGTAATTCTATTACATCCCCTTCCCTGGCATT